>JAOZRP010000380.1 GCA_029940125.1 bacterium | reverse complement strand
CCCGAACATCCGGTTTTTGTTGTGGGTGTTTTTTGGTACAATTCCGGGAGGCTTTCAATGGAGCAGTGAGGCTGCTCCATTCTTGTTGCGGTTCATCCTCTCCAGGGGAAAAAATGGTTTCGGGCCATGTAATCGGCCCATCATGGAAGGGAAAAATGTCAACGGTTATTGAAACAATCAGCGGTCTTGTGCCGCAGATAAAAAGTTCGGGTGAGGGAATTGATGAGGACCTGGCCCTGGCGCTGGGATCCCTTGGCCCTGAGGATTTTTTTCGCCTGCTGCCTTTGACGGACCAGCTGCGCCGCCACTTTTGCGGCGCTGAAATCGCCCTGTGCGCCATTGCCAACGCCAAGTCCGGCAGATGTCCGGAAAACTGCGCCTACTGTGCCCAGTCGTCCCACTACCAGACCGATGTCAAAATCTTTCCTTTAGTCGAGGTTGATGAACTGCTGGCGGCGGCTTCCCGGGCAAAAGAGCGGGGAGCGGGCAACTTTTCGATCGTCACCAGCGGCACGAAAGTTTCCGATCCTGAAGAAATTCAGCGAATTCGGGACATGATCGCCGGCATGAAAAGAATGGGTCTGGGTCCCTGCGCGTCCCTGGGTTTTCTGGACAAGGAAACCGCCCGCGCCTATCGTGATGACGGCCTGGCCCATTATCATCACAATCTGGAGACCGCCAGGAGCTTTTTCCCGGAGATCTGCACCACCCACAGCTACGACCAGGCGGTGGAAACGGTGAAAACCGCCCGGGCGGCCGGTTTGTATGTCTGCAGCGGCGGCATTATCGGCATGGGCGAGAGCTGGGCCCAGCGGGTTGAGCTGGCCCTGACCCTGAGGGATCTGCAGGTGGACTCCATCCCCTTGAATTTTCTCCATCCGGTTCCCGGGACTCCGCTGGGCGGTCAGCCGGCGCCGGGGGCGTTTTCCTGCCTGTTGACTGTGGCCATGTTCCGCCTGGTCTGTCCGACTCGTGATATCCGCATCTGCGGCGGCCGGGAAAGGAATTTCCCTGATGCCCAGGCCCTGTTGTTCGCGGCCGGGGCCAATGGAATCATGGTGGGAAATTACCTGACCACCAGCGGCCGTCAGTGGGAGGATGACCGGCGGCTGCTGCGGGAGTGGGGGGTGTGACCGTCATGGCTGCCGAGAAAACCGCTTTGCTGCAGATCATGGAAGAACTGCAGTCCCTGGAAACCGAGGGGATGCGACGCCGCCTGAAAACGGTGACCGGCCCCCAGCGCAGCGAAACGACCATGGCCGGCCGGCCGATGACCATTCTCTGTTCCAACAACTACCTGGGTCTGGCCGACCATCCGCGGCTCGGGGAGCTGGCGGTTGACGCGACCCGGGAGTTTGGCTGCTCCTCCGGGGCTTCCCGGCTGATTTCCGGGACCATGACCCTGCACCGGCAGCTGGAGGAGGAGCTTGCCGCCTTCAAGGGGACGGAAGGGGCCCTGGTTTACAACTGCGGCTACATGGCCAACCTGGGAGTTCTTTCCACGGTGGTGGGTGACGGCGACATTATTTTCAGCGACGCCCTGAACCATGCCAGCATTGTTGACGGTTGTCGCCTGAGCCGGGCCGAAGTCAAAATTTATCGCCATGGCGATGCCGGGCACCTGGCCGAACTGCTGCGGCGGCACGGCCCGTCGTACCGGCGGCGCCTGGTGGCTACCGACAGCGTGTTCAGCATGGACGGCGACCTGGCGCCGCTGCCGGAGATTGTTGCCCTGGCAAAAGAACATGACGCCCTGCTGCTGGTTGACGACGCCCATGCCACCGGGGTCCTGGGCCGGGGAGGGCGTGGCTCTGCTTCCCATTTCCAGCTGCCGCCCGACAGCATCGACCTGCTCATGGGCACGCTGGGCAAGGCCATGGGCAGCTGCGGCGCTTTCGTTGCCGGCCGGCGGGAATATCTTGACTACCTGATCAATAAAAGCCGCTCGTTTATTTATACCACCGCCCTGCCGCCGGCGGTTCTCGGGGCTTCCCTGGCTGCCGTGCGCCTGCTGCGGGAAGAACCGGAGCTGGTGAATGAACTGCGGCAGAAAGTCAGCTACTTCCGCCAGGGGCTGCGGAAGCTGGGTTTTGAAGTGGCCGATGATCCGACGCCGATTATCCCGGTTATTGTCGGGAATGCCGCCCGGACTATGCAGCTCAGTGAACAGTTTCTGCGGGCGGGTATTTTTATCCAGGGCATCCGCCCGCCGACGGTGGAGCCGGGAAGCTCCCGGCTGCGGGTCACCATCACCCGCGATCTCAGCCGGGCGAGAATGGATGAGATCCTGGCGGTGTTTTCCTCCCTCAGGGACTCTTTCCCGCCGGCGGTTTCCGGTTGAAATCACGGCCGGTAACAATGATGGTGTTTTTTTCAATACTGCCCGGTTAAATGCTTGTGCATGGTCACCGGTGCAGTTTTCAGCGCTTTTTGGCGCTCGCTTGCCTGTTTTTCCATCGGCTCATGCCGCTAAAGTTGCCAAACTCGCCCTTGCAGGGCTCAAACAAGGCAA
>JAOZRP010000379.1 GCA_029940125.1 bacterium | reverse complement strand
TTCTGGGCCCGCATTGCCGAGGAATATGTCACCTGGTTCAAGAAATGGGACAAGGTGCAGGACTGGAAATTCAGCAAGGACGAAGTCTACCTGAAATGGTTCCTGGGCGGCAAATTGAACGTCTCCTACAACTGCCTTGACCGTCACCTGGAAAAACGCGGCGACCAGGTAGCCCTGATCTGGGAAGGCAACGAGCCCACCGAAGACAAGAAGTTCACCTACAAGGAACTGCACGAACAGGTCTGCAAATTTGCCAACGTGCTCAAATCCCACGGGATCAAAAAAGGCGACAAGGTCACCATCTACCTGCCGATGATCCCCGAACTGGTGGTCACCATGCTGGCCTGTTCCCGCATCGGCGCCATCCATTCCATCGTTTTCGGCGGCTTCTCGGCCGACGCCCTGAAAGACCGGATCCAGGACTGTGAAGGCACCTACCTGATTTCCTGCAACGCCTACTATCGCGGCGCCAAGCTGGTGGATCAGAAAGCCAACGTCGACAAGGCCGTGGCCCAGTGCCCGACCATCAAGCACGTGACCATCGTCAACCGGACCAAGGACTTTGACACCCCCATGGGCGAGAAGGACTTCTGGTACGAAGAAGAGATGGCCAAGGTCGACGCCAACTGCGAACCGGAATGGATGGATGCGGAAGATCCGCTGTTCTTCCTCTACACCTCCGGCTCCACCGGCAAACCCAAGGGGGTTATCCACACCACCGGCGGCTACCTGGTATATGTTTCCTTTACGCACAAAAACATTTTCGACTATCATGACGGCGACATTTACTTCTGCGCCGCCGACATCGGCTGGGTCACCGGCCACAGCTACATCACCTACGGGCCTTTGTGCAACGGCGCCACCACCGTGATGTTTGAAGGCGTTCCCAACTATCCGGACGCCGGCCGCTACTGGGATATCATCGGCAAACACAAAATCAACACCCTGTACACCGCGCCGACCGCCATCCGCGCCATCGCCGGCCAGGGCGACAAGTACGTCACCGAACGCCTTGACAAGCTGGACAGCCTGACCCTGCTGGGCACCGTGGGCGAACCCATCAACCCCGAAGCCTGGAAATGGTACTATGAACTGCCCGGGCGCAGCAAATGCCCGATTGTCGACACCTGGTGGCAGACGGAAACCGGCGGCATCCTGATTACCGGCCTGCCCGGCGCCATCGACATGAAACCCGGCTACGCCACCACCCCGTTCTTCGGTTGCGATCCGGTCATCGTTGATCCGGCCAGCGGCGTGGAAATCAAGGGCCCGGGCGAAGGCGCCCTGTGCATCCGGCGGCCGTGGCCTGGATTGATGCGCGGCGTTTACGGCGATCCCGAACGCTTCAAGATGACCTACTTCGTCCAGTATGACGGCTACTATTTCACCGGCGACGGTGCCATGAGGGATGAAGACGGCGACTACCGGCTGATGGGCCGCATCGACGACGTCATCAACGTTTCCGGTCACCGGATGGGCACCGCCGAGGTGGAAAGCGCCCTGGTGCTGCACCCGAAAGTCGCGGAAGCGGCGGTGGTCGGCATGCCTCACGACCTCAAGGGCCAGGGCATTTATGCCTATGTCACCCTGAATGCCGGCGAGGAAGGCACCGACGAGCTGAAGAAAGAGCTGGTCGCCCTGGTTCGCAAGGAGATCGGACCGATCGCCAGCCCGGATATGATCCAGTGGGCCCCGTCTCTGCCCAAGACCCGCTCCGGGAAAATCATGCGCCGCATCCTGCGCAAGATTGCCGCCAACGAAGTCGATCCGAAAGGCTTCGGCGACACCTCAACCCTGGCTGATCCCTCCGTGGTTCAGATGCTGGTTGACACCCGGGAAAACCGCGGCTAAACTGTCACTTAACTTCTACCGAAAGGGTGGGCCTATACAGGCCCACCCTTTTTCTTTCCTGATCAGTGTTCATCTGGAGATGTTCGTTTCCCAATGAACGATTTCAACAATATTACCATGATCACAAAAAAATATGAAATACGAAATTCAAATAAAGCCACAAGCCATAAAAGACGGAAAAAGAATACCCAAGAATGATTTAACGAAAATTTTCGAGAAAATAGAGCGTTTGAAAGATGGATTACAGGGAAATGTTAAACAATTGACAAATTTTAGCCCTGAATATAGATTAAGGATTGGAAATTACAGAGTCCTGTTTGAAATCGAAGCCGAAACAATCGTGATATACAGGATAAAGCATAGAAAAGAAGCATACAAATGAGGAGATTTTGAATATGGTTGTCCTACATCCCAACATACTGGAAAAAGACGGTCGGAAAGAGTTTGTGGTTTTACCATTCGAAGAGTTTAAAAAAATAGAAGAAGAACTTTCTCTGTATGAGGATCTGAAAGATTTGAGAGAAGCAAAAGAAAAAGAGCAAAACGCTCCATCATATTCTTTGGATAAAGCGAAAAAAGAATTAAATATAATGTGAACAAGATGTTTCAAATAAACCATGAACAATCTCATTGGCTTTACCTCCTCCATCCCGGTGGAAATCATTTAT
>JAOZRP010000066.1 GCA_029940125.1 bacterium | reverse complement strand
ATTTTCTTGTTTTTCAAACCAGAAAATAACCTGTAAGGCACTAAATTAAGCGGTAAGTTTTTGGCAGAACGTAAAAAACTGAAAAATAGTGGGTGATGCGTGAAGATGTCACGTGACGTTTTCATGGTCGGCATAGTGCCTTAAACATATGGTCCCGGAAGCTCCGGGTGAGAATGAACATTTTGAAGATGTAGGATTGTTTTTACAGGAGATCCAGAATGGAAAATGCAAGCAAGAAAACCAGAGTCCTGGTGGTGGGAAGTGAACCGGCCTTCCACAAGATGATTGGCGAGATCCTAGAAAATCAATTTGAAGTCCTTACCGCTTCAAATGAAGAAGAAGGTTTGTCCCAAGCCAGGAATGAGCGTCCGGATGCCATAGTGTTGGGATATCTGGAACCTCGAGGTACTTCTTTCCAGCTGCACAAGAAGTTCCGCGGCGGATGGATAACCAAGCATACGCCGTTGCTGATTGTTGAAATTGGCAGCTCGGAGCTTTCCCAGAAGGGGTGGACCCGGCAGGAAGCCCTGGAGATGGATGCAGATGATTATATCACCATTTCTCCTGATGATTCCGCTTCCATTTCCCGTCTGAAAGAATCGGTTGGTTTGAGCGAGAAGATTAAGGTCCGGTTGAGTGAACGGGAAAGCGTGTTGAAGGAAAAGCTGCTTGATCCCAATGCCTTTTGTGTTACCTGGGAACAGATTCCCGGCCGGGGTGCCTTTGAGATGCAGCATGAAGAAGTTATTGATAATGTTGCCAAAGCAGCGGCGGGCGGCAAGATTGACGCCATCAGCGTTACTGACAATCCCGGGGGAAACCCGGCCCTGTCAACGGAGATGCTGTGTGTGCAAATTAAGAATGCCGGTATGGAGCCTTTGGTTCACTTGGCGTGCCGGGATAAAAACCGTAGTGAGATCGAGAGTTTGCTGTGTGGTTTGGCGGCGGAAGGGGTCAAAAACATCCTGGTGTTGACCGGCGATTATTCCGGCAGTGATGCTTTTGAAGGGTTGGCAAAACCGGTTTTTGATTTGGATCCTCCCAACGTGCTGCGTCTGATTGAAAAAATGAATAAAGGGCTTGAGCATACCGCGATGCGCAAGAAGGTCAAGCTGGCAGCTACGGATCTTTTTGCCGGCGCCTGTGTTTCTCCCTTTAAGAAGCTTGAATCGGAACTGATGGGTCAATATGCCAAGCTGAAGAAAAAGATTGAAGCCGGTGCCAAGTTTATTATCACCCAGGTAGGCTACGATGTGAGGAAATATCACGAGTTGTTAACCTGGCTCCGCCTCAATAATTACAATATTCCCGTTTTTGTCAATATTTACGTTTTGCCTTATGGCGCGGCCAGGTTCATGAACAGCAACGGCATCCCGGGTTGTGTGGTGACTGACAAGATGCTGGCGGACATGGCAGAGGAAAAGAAGGCCGAGGACAAGGGCAAAAGCGCCTGGCTGCTGCGGGCGGCGAAAATGTATGCTTTTGCCAAGGGCATGGGGTATGCCGGGGCCCATATCGGCGGTCATGGCATAACCTATGAAGAAGTTGAATATATTATTGATAAGGGTGAGGAACTGGCCCCCAACTGGGAAAGTCTGGTAAAGGAATTTGACTATCCCCAGGAAAATGGTTTCTATCTTTTCGAAAAGGATGAAAAAACCGGATTGAATACCGATGTTTACGCGCCGCGGACCTCAAAGCCGTCGGTGCCTTTCATCTATCGTTTCACGCGCGTGGCGCACCACCTGCTTTTCGAGGAAAAGAGCGCGGTGTTCAAGGCCATGAAACCCGTTCTTTCCTGGGTGGATACCACTCGGACGCCAAAACGGGTTTTTCATTTCCTCGAACACATGTCAAAGGTGGCCATGTTCAGCTGCATGGACTGTGGAGACTGCGCGTTGTTTGACACGGCGTATGTTTGTCCCATGTCCCAATGCCCGAAAAACCAGAGGAACGGTCCCTGCGGCGGCAGTTACGACGGTTGGTGCGAAGTGTATCCCAATGAGAAGAAATGCATCTGGGTTCAGGCGTATGATCGCTTGAAACCATATAATGAAGAGGGTAAATTGGCAGAGTATACGGTTCCGCCGTGCAACTGGAACCTGTGGCAAACCTCCTCCTGGCTTAATTTTTACCTGGGCAGGGATCATTCCGCCAAGAGATTGGGGATTAAGCCGCCGGCCAAGAAAAAGTCATCTGAAAAGTAAAGGGAACAATCGCTGGTCTGGCATTGTGTGTGTTTTTCTTAAATGAGTCGAAAACCCTGTTGTACGATAACCTCGTGCGACAGGGTTTTTTTCCATCAGAGCGATTTTTTTATGATGCCTCCGTCCTGCCGGGATGATGTGTTGGTGTTAAAAGGAGTGGATTTGTGTATACGGTTTCTTCGGCGAGCAAAGATTCAACCAAGGTTTTTGGCTTTTTAAGTGACAAGCGGGCTTTTGTTTCCAAGGCGCCGGCAGTATATCGGGCGCTTATGGATCTGGCCGGCGTTAGAGGCAGCTACACGGCCTTTATGGTTGAACCCGAGGATTTGGAAACGGCGATTCAGGGCTTGAGGGCTTTAAATATCACCGGTGCCAACATTGGCGTTCCCTACCAGGTGCAGATTATACCCCATCTTTTTGCTCTTTCTGAAGGGGCAAAAATTATCGGCGCGGTCAATACCGTTGTCCGTCATGGTCGATACTACAAGGGCTACAATACCAATGCTCTCGGTTTTATGGATGCTCTTGGGGCCGCGGGGATCAAGGCGGCGACCTGTAAGTCGGCTTTGGTGGTGGGTACCGGGGGTGCGGCCAGGGCGGCGGTTTTTGTTTTGAACTGGCTTGGCATGCCTTCCCTGGTGGTTACCGGCCGGCAATTGGCGCAGGCCCAGAAGGTTGTTGCACACGCGGGCGGTGGCAAACCGAGTCTTTTGACCTCCCTTGCCAATCAAACCATCGCGGCAAACATTGTCGTTAATGCAACGTCTGTTTCCGATGCCGATGAAGCCCCGGATCTGGCGACATTGCTTCGTTGTATTGATCTTCGAGACTGCCAGATGGTGGTTGATTTTAACTATGATGTACCTTCCAACATCTGGCGGGAGCTGGCTGAGCGTCAGGGGATACAATTCATGGATGGGTTGTCTATCCTCGGCCACCAGGCCAAGCATACCCTGGCCCTTTTTTGGCCTGGTTTGAAAATTTCACCGGCGACGGTGGCTGACGCCGTTAACCGAAACAGGAAAAAATAGGGGTCTGTCCCTCTTTTTCTAGTTTTCTTTCTTGCTTTCCAGCGGCAGCAGGACGCTGAAGGTGCTGCCTTGGTCCGGTTCGCTTTCGACCAGGATCTTTCCCCCCATTTTATCCACCAGGGTTTTAACCAGGGACAGGCCCAGGCCGGTTCCGGTAATGTAACGGGTTTTGTCTGTCTTAACCCGGAAAAACTTGTCAAAAATCTTATCCAGCTGACGGGCTTCTATCCCATAGCCGTTGTCTTCCACGTCCACCCTTATCTGGTTGTCGTCAACCAGCTGGGCTTTTACCAGAATTTTGCCGCCTTCCTGGGTGTATTTAATGGCATTGGCGATGAGATTGCCGAAAATGGTTTCCAGAGCCATGTGATCAGTCGTGATCTTTGGCAATGGCTTGTCCGGCAGTTCAAGGGTCAGGGTTTGATTTCGGCTTTCCGCCTGGGTCCGGATGAAATCCACAATATTTTTCAATAGTTCATCCAGGGCCACCGGCTTCATCTCCTGCCCTATATGTCCGGATTCGATCCGGGAAAGATCAAGCAGATCGCCGATTAAAGATATTAATCCCTGGGTTTTTTCCCGGGCCCGGGAGAGAAGGTACTGTTCGTTGTTGGGTGTCTTTTCAACCATGACCAATTGTTCATGGATGGTTGAAAGGGGCGACCGCAGTTCATGTGACACCTTGGTAACGAACTCGGATTTTAGCCGGTCCAGCGCTTTCATGGCCGTAATGTCAACAAGAATAACCACCGCTCCCAAACATTCCTTTTCCTCGTTGGCAATAACCTGCCCTTCGGCCAGCAGGAACTTGTTGTCCGGCAGGGCAAACTCGTAGGAGGGCGGTTCTTTCATCTTTTCACACCCGCCTTGAGACAGATCCCGCACCATTTTACAAAAGCCCTTATCGTTAATATATTCTTCGATTTTCTTTCCCGGCTTGAGATTCGCGTCCAGGCCAAGGTACCAGAGAAACGCCGGATTCATCAGGACCACGGTGCCTTCGGTATTGGTGACCACCACGCCGCTGGGCAGGGCTTCAATGATGCTTCGGGTCCGGCTTTTTTCCGCGTCAAGATCGGCCAATGTTCTTTGCCGTTCTTTTTCCAGCTTTTTAGCTTCCTGCAGTAGCTGCACTTTTTCCTGGGCCCGATGGATGACAATGCGCAAATGATCCGGTTCGAAAGGTTTGGGAATGAAATCATAGGCCCCTTTTTTCATGGCCTCAATGGCGGTTTCAACGGTGGCAAAACCGGTGATCACGATCACGATAATGTCTTCGTTGATTTTTTTGATGTGGCCGAGAACTTCCATGCCGTCCATGCCCGGCATTTTAAGGTCAAGCAGAACGATGGCGACCGGTTCTTTTTCCAGAATCTTCAATCCTTCATCACCGCGGGCGGCGGTGGAAACCTTAAAACCCATGCGGGTCAGAATGCGTTCGGAACCATCCCGCAAATCCTGTTCATCATCAACCACGAGAATGTGTAAAGGGTCGAGTTCTTTATTCATCCTTCTCTCCTGCTATTTCCTGGGTTGTCAGTGGGAGGGTTACAATGAATGTTGTACCCTTGCCGGGTTTGCTCTTGACGATAATATTACCACCGTGATTTTCGATAATGCTGTAAACCATGCTTAACCCCAATCCCGTTCCCTTGCCTTCCTCCTTGGTGGTAAAGAAGGGATCGAAAATCTGGGGTAAAATTTCCGGAGGGATGCCGGGGCCGGTGTCAGAGATTTCAATACACAGGCGATTGCCATGTGATGGCAGCCAGCAAAAGGGATATTCCAGCACCGGGGTGTCATCATCTTCTTGATACACCCGTTCGCCGGCCACCGGCAGGCGGGTGCTGATGATCAATTTCCCTTTTCCCTCCATCGCGTCAACGGCGTTAAGAATAATATTCATTAACATATGGTTTAACTGCTGAACATCGGCTTTTACCTGCGGCAGGTTTTCCGCCAGGTTTTTTACAATTTCAATGTTTTGAAAAATGGGCTGGCTTTCAAGCAGGAACATCGTGCGATTGATCGCCTTGTTAATATCGCAGGGCTGCATAAACTGGCGGGTTTGGCGTGAGAATTCCAGCAACTCCTTGACCGTATCCCGGCATCGTTCCGCGTCTCTCAAGATGCGCTGTAAATCCTCCTGGATCGCGTCCGAGAGGTCGTTTTCCTCCATGATTAATTTGGTAAAGAGGATAATGCCTCCCAGGGGGTTGTTGAGCTGGTGTGCCACCCCGGCTGCCAGTTTGCCGAGCGAGGCCATTTTTTCCGATTGCAGCAGCTGGTGCTGAGTTTTTTCCAGCTCCTTTTCCATTTCTATGGTTTCACGCAGATCCCGGAAAAAACCGATGGTAGCCACTTCCCGATCATCTTTATAGACAATGGAAGCGTTGAGTCTGACTGGAATTGATTCGCCGTTTTTTCCCCGCAGGTTAACATGGTGGGCTTTCAATTTTCCCTTGCCGCCATATTTTTCACTGCGAAGTCTTTTCATGACATCAGATGCCTCGTTTTCATCAACGTAGATGTCCCTGACGTTAAGCTGTTCAAGGGCTTCATCGGTATCATAGCCCAGGATTTCTGAAACCGAATGGTTGAAGATAAGCAGTTTTCCGGTTGTGTCGGCGGCTACCACGCCATCCACCGAGCTGAGCAGGAGGTTGTGCAGAAAGGTGCTGGATTGGCTCATTTGCTCTTCCAGCCAGACCTGGACCGGAAGATCAAAATCCACGACCACCACGGCGTCTATTTCACCATTGGAAAAGATGGGGTAACTGAAAATGCAGGCAATTTTTTCCTGGGAAATATTGTGACTGCCAAGAAAGGTGGGAATACGGGTCTTCAGGGATTCCACGACGGGGCAGTATTCGCAGGGACTTTCCAGGTTGCGGAACTGCTTATAGCAATATTGCCCGATAAAGTCTGTATCATCAAGGTCGTTCAGTCCCTGTTCGTTGACCGCCAGGATTTTGAAGTCCAGAGAGATGACGAACAACTTTCGCTTGAAGGCGTGAACCGCCCGGATCAGGTAGTCTTGCTGTTTGTCAGGTAGCTGCATGTGGTTCCCCTCGGCGGGGCCGAAACCGGCCCCCATCAATAGCGGTTGTGAGAAGTTTTTCACATCATGTATATTTTAGACAATAACACAGTAAAAAAATCTGTAAAGTATTTATTGTTTTTTTCAGGAAAGTTGAATGAAAGGACAGAAAGAAGGACAAAAAACGGGAAAGGCTGGGAACCTCAGGCAAATATTTTTCCGCGGTGATTACCTGAACCGGTTTGCTTCCTGATGAACACAAGACGATTAATCCCGCTTGTCTATGGCCGGTTGTTTTTTCAGTTGCTGTTGAAAAATCTGGTCCAGAATGCCATTAATGAAGGCCCCGGAATCCTTGTCTCCGTAGCGTTTGCTGATTTCAATGGCTTCATTGATGGATACTTTCGGCGGGATGTCGGGGCAGTAGAGCAGTTCGTAAACCGCCAGGCGCAGGATATTGCGGTCCACGTAAGACATGCGGTTCAATTTCCAGTTGTGGGAACAGCTGCCAATGGCCTGGTCAATTTCCTTGAGATGTTTGATGACGCCCAGGGTCAACTGGTTGGCGAACGGCCGGCTGTCCTTGGACTGCCCGAAAGTATCCCAATAGACTTCCAGGCAGGAACGAAAATCTTCTTCCCCGGTAATATCCAACATGTAGAGCATCTGCAGGGAAAATTCCCGGGCTTTCCTTCGGCTGCTGGTCATGGGGATTCAGGTTTCTTCTCGGCAGATGGATCAAATGTGATGCAAAAGATCAATGGTTTCCAGCAGGCTGACGGCGGCGTCCCAGCCTTTGTTGCCGGCCTTGGTTCCCGCCCTTTCAATGGCCTGTTCAACATTGTTGGTGGTCAGGATGCCGAATGAAATGGGCAGTTCGGTTTCCAGTGACGTCTGGGCAATGCCCTTGCTCACCTCTGCAGAAACATAGTCAAAATGAGGCGTGTCACCCTTGATCACTGCTCCCAGGCAGATAATGCCGTCAAATTTCCCGCTTTTGGCCAGTTTTTTGGCCACCAGGGGAATTTCAAAGGCGCCAGGGATGCGGTATACCTGGCAGGAATCGGGATTGACGCCATGGCGCTGCAGGGCGTCCAAAGCCCCTTCCAGCAGGCGCTCGGTAATAAAGCTGTTAAAACGACTGGTTACCAGCGCAATGCGGTATTCTTTGCCTTGGTGAAGATTTCCTTCGATGTACTGTGCCATGGTTACTTTCCTTGTTGAGTGTTGCCTTGTTCGTCTTTTTCCATGAGGTGAAGCATGTGCCCCATTTTTTCGCATTTGGTTTTCAGGTAGCCCAGGTTGATCTCGTTGGGCTCAATTTCCATTGGCACCCGTTCCACCACCTCAATGCCATATCCCTGCAGGCCAATGATTTTGGTGGGATTGTTGGTGATCAGGCGGATTTTTTTCAAACCCAGGTCTGCCAGCATCTGGGCCCCGATGCCGTAGTCACGCAGATCCGGTTTGAAACCCAGTTCTTCGTTGGCTTCGACCGTATCCCGCCCATGTTCCTGCAGGCAGTAAGCCCTCAGTTTGTTCACCAGCCCGATGCCCCGGCCTTCCTGGCGCATGTAAAGGAGGACCCCCCGTCCTTCCTTTTCAATCATTTCCATGGCTGAGTGCAGTTGGTCGGCGCAGTCGCAGCGCAGGGAGCCCAGGGTGTCGCCGGTAAAACACTCGGAATGAACCCTGACCAGGGTGGGGGTGTCGCCGTCAAGCTCGCCCTTGATCAGGGCCAGGTGATCCAGTTTATCCACGTCGTTTTCGTAGACGATGATTTCAAAATCACCATAGCGAGTGGGCAGATGGGCCTGGACCGCCTTGCGTACCAGGGATTCCTTCCGCATGCGGTAGGCGATGATGTCGGCGATGGAAATGATTTTCAGTTCATGTTCCCGGGCAAATTCCTGCAGCTGAGGCATGCGGGCCATGGTCCCGTCGTCGTTCATGATTTCGCAGATCACGCCGTAAGGCTTCAGGCCCGCGAGCCTGGCCAAATCGACAGAACCCTCGGTCTGACCGGTGCGCACCAGCACCCCGCCCTTGCGGGCCCGCAGGGGAAAGATATGCCCCGGGCGGTTTAAATCGTGAGGGCCGGCGGCGTCGTCGATGGCGGTGAGCACCGTTTTGGCCCGGTCAGCCGCCGATATGCCGGTGGTGACCCCACGTCGGGCTTCAATGGAAATGGTGAAGGCGGTCTGAAAACTGGAGGTGTTGTCGGAAACCATGGGCGGCAGGTTGAGATAATCCGCCCGTTCCTCGGTCAGGCTGAGACAGATCAGGCCCCGGGCGTACTTGGCCATGAAATTAATCGCTTCAGGGGTGACCTTTTCAGCCGCCAGCACCAGGTCCCCTTCGTTTTCCCGGTCTTCATCGTCAACCAGGATAACCATTTTCCCGGCCTTGATATCTTGTAAAGCATCTTCAATTTTTGCAATAACCATAATATTCCACGTGTTTGTTTAAAGGTTGTCATGCCCGCGCTGGATAAAGGGAAAACCTTTTTTATCAGGCGAATCCATGCTTTTTTAAAAAATTTTCGTTGATGGAGCTTTCTTCCCGGGGCACCTTTTCCGCCTGCATGAACGCATAAATATATTTCGCCACCTGGTCAATTTCCAGGTTGACGGTTTGTCCCGGCTGTTTGTGCTCCAGGATGGTTTGCTGTAACGTATGGGGAACCACGGCAACCGAAAAGCTTTCCCGGTCGCAGCTGGTGATGGTAAGGCTGATGCCGTCAACGGCAATGGAGCCTTTTTCAACCATGAACCGGCTGATCTCAGAAGGGGTTGAGAAAGTGAAAAGAACGGCGTTGGCTTCCCTGACCCGGGAGGTGATTTCGCCGGTTCCGTCGATGTGGCCGGAAACCAAGTGGCCGCCGAAGCGGCCGTTTGCCGCCATGGCCCGTTCAAGGTTGACCTGATCGCGGCGCTGCAGGGTACCGAGATTTGAGCGGCGGAAGGTTTCGGGAGAAACGTCAAAATAAAGAACCTGCCGCTCACGGCGACAGACGGTGAGACAGACGCCGTTGACGGCAATGCTGTCTCCCAGCCGGCAGTCATCCAGGATTGCTTTGGCTTTGACGCCCAGGCTTCCCGATGACTGTTCAACGGAGATAGAGTCAACCACTCCAATTTCTTCGATAATGCCAGTGAACATTACTGATCGTCCCGCCGTTTAACAACAGGCTCCCCGCAGCCATGACCTTCCAGGACAGCAGGGCATAATGCCATTCCTCTTCCCGGTTCGGTAAAATTAGCCAGGCGGGTTAGTGCCTTA
>JAOZRP010000065.1 GCA_029940125.1 bacterium | reverse complement strand
CGCTGATAGCAGATTAATTTTTTTGGAAAAATCATGACCGTGGAAAACCAGAAAAAGAATGCCCGGGCCCCGGAGTCGCAGCACCTGGCGGCCCTTTCGTTGGCGGCGCTGGGAGTGGTCTTCGGGGATATCGGCACCAGTCCCATTTACGCCATTCGCGAGTGCTTTCACGGTGAATACGGCATCGCGGCGACGCCGGCCAACGTCCTCGGCGTTCTGTCCCTGATGTTCTGGTCCCTGACCATCATCGTTACCATTAAGTATCTTACCTTTATCCTCCGGGCTGACAACAAGGGGGAAGGCGGGGTGATTGCCCTTACCTCCCTCATCCGTCCCCAGGGATTGAGAAAGCCCGGTATGCGTCCGGTCCTGGTTTCCTTCGGTCTCTTTGCCGCCTGTCTGCTGTACGGCGACGGGATGATCACCCCGGCCATTTCGGTTTTGAGCGCGGTGGAGGGGCTGAAAATCATCACCCCCAACTTCACCCCTTTTGTCATTCCCCTGACCATTATCATCCTGATGGCCCTGTTTTTTCTTCAACGCCGGGGCACGGCGAAGGTGGGGTCGCTGTTCGGGCCGGTCATTTTCCTCTGGTTCAGCGTCCTGGCCCTGCTCGGCATCGGCAAGATCATTGCCTGTCCCCGCATCCTGGCGGCCTTTTCCCCCTGGTACGGGCTGCAGTTCCTGCTGCACAACCACCTCCACGGGTTCCTGGTCCTGGGAGCGGTTTTCCTGGTGGTGACCGGGGCCGAGGCGCTTTATGCCGACCTGGGACATTTTGGCACCCGCCCCATCCGCCTGGTCTGGATTGCCTTTGTGCTGCCGGCCCTGTTGCTTAATTATTTCGGCCAGGGAGCCCTGCTGCTCGCCCGTCCGGAGGCTGCCCATGATCCCTTTTTTGCCCTGCTGCCGCGCTGGGGGGTGATTCCCATCATCATCCTGGCCACCGCGGCAACCATCATCGCCTCGCAGGCGGTGATTTCCGGGGCCTTTTCCCTCACCCGCCAGGCCATCCAGCTGGGTTATCTGCCGCGGATGAAAATTATCCATACGGCGGCCCGCCACATGGGGCAGATCTACGTGCCGCTGGTCAACTGGGTGCTGATGATCTGCACCATCGGGCTGGTTCTGGGCTTCCAGTCGTCAAGCAAGCTGGCGGCCGCCTACGGGGTGGCGGTGACCTCGACCATGTTGATTTCAACCATTCTTTTTTACGTGGTGGCCACGGAGCGGTGGGGCTGGAAGAAAAGTGCGGTGCTGGTGCTGGTGGCTGTTTTCGTGATTGTGGACACTGCTTTTTTCCTGGCCAATATCAGCAAGGTTTTGCACGGGGCCTGGTTTCCGCTGGTGATCGGCGGGGTGATCTTTTTCCTGATGGTTATCTGGCGCCGGGGACGGAAAATTACCCGGGACCAGATTCGCAGCCTGACGATGAGTTTCAAAGCATTCCAGGAGATGATTGCCGAGGATCCTCCCCAGCGGGTGAAAGGACAGGCGGTTTTCATGACCGGCAATCCGGATTCAGTACCGGTGGCCCTGCTCCACAATTTGAAGCACAACAAGATTCTCCATTCAGAAATCGCCCTGCTGCATTTCGACACCTCGGAACTGCCCCGGGTTCCCAATGATCAGAAGGTGGAAGTGGAGAAGCTGGGCGGCGGTTTTTACCGGGTGACGGCCCATTACGGCTTCATGGAAAAACCGCTGGTCAGCAACCTGATTTCCCTGGCCCGGGAGAAGGGGATGGACTTCGATCTGGAGAAAACCGCTTTTTTCCTGGGCCGCATCAACCTGATGCCCGGTGAGGAGCTGCAGATGCCCCGCTGGCAGGGCCGCATCTTTTCCTTCCTGTCCCGCAACGAGCTGGACGCCGCCTCCTATTTCGACATCCCCAGTTCCCAGGTGATCGACCTCGGGGTGCCGCTGCGGTTGTAATGAAAGAAAGCAGAGATGAAACTCCCGGTAAAAATACCATTGACAAGTGATAGTACAGAGATTATCTTGTTTTTAGATAGCGTGCAGCGGGAAGAAAATTCTTTTTTCCTGGATTGATGCCCGGAGGATGGGGTTCCTCCTTAGACAACCGCCCGTAAACGGGCTGATGACTCCTGGCTTTAAACACAGCGTATTTTACCGTAATCGCTTGGTTACAGGCTGTGAACTGCAAAGGAGGTCAACCCCATGATGACGCCACCATCCGAGCAACCCGATGCTTCAACCCTTCCATCCACCCTCCATCAAGCTGATCAGTGTATTGAACACCTTGGCGCCGATTTCAGCTCTTTGTCCCGGCGTTTCAGCGAGTTATGCAGCCGCTTCTCCGAAGGCCGTTTTCACCTGGCAGTCCTGGGGCAGTTCAAACGCGGCAAAAGTACTTTTGTCAATGCCCTGCTGGGAGAAGAGCTGCTGCCCACTGCGATTGTTCCCCTGACCGCCATTCCCACTTTCATTGAACACGCTGACCGCCTCCAGGCAACCATTATTTTTACTGACCATCGTCACAATGAAATCTGCCAGCCTGACGGGGTTGATGCATTACGTGACTTCCTGGCTCGCTTTGTCACCGAGAGTGCCAACCCGGAGAATAAGCTCGGCGTCTCCCAGGTCGATGTCTATTATCCGTCAGACCTGTTGAAAAACGGCCTGGTGCTTATTGATACTCCGGGGATAGGCTCGACTTTCCGCCACAATACGGTGGCAACCCTCAATTTCCTGCCCCAGTGTGACGCGGCGGTTTTTGTGGTTTCTGCTGATCCCCCGCCCACCGAGGTCGAAATTGAATTTCTGCGGCAGGTCCAGGGGAAGGTGCGGCAGTTATTTTTTGTCCTCAATAAAATAGATTATATCAGTCCGGAGGAGCGGCAGACCGCCCTGGATTTTTTACAGAAAGTATTGCATGAGCAGGCGGGATTTCCTGCAAAACCTGCCATTTTCAGCCTGTCGGCAAAACAGGGCCTGGAAGCCAGGAAGTTTGGCAGTCAGGAACTTTGGCAGCAAAGTGGGATGGCGGAGATAGAACATCACCTGCTTGATTTCATGGCCAAAGAGAAATCACGGGTTTTAGGGGCGGCGGTCAGCCGGAAGGCTGCCGACCTTATTGACGATGTTTTGCTGCAGTTGCGCCTGGCCAGCCGTTCCCTGGAAATGCCGTTGGTGAAATTACATGAATGCCTGGAAATTTTTGACCGCAAACTTGAGGAAATTGATCATCAGCTGCAGGTTACCGGAGATATCCTGACCGGTGAGCGTAAACGGCTCCATGAATTGCTGGAAGAAAATGTGAACCGGTTGCGCGGCGAAGCCGAGCAGTACCTGGGGAAGGTGGTGGCGGAAGCCCTGGGGGGTTCTGGCCAGGCGGATCCCAAACAAAGTGCCATTCAATCCATCCTGGATGCCGCTATTCCTGAATATTTTGAAAAACAGAACACTCGGTTGACGGAATTGATCAGCAAGCGCATGGACATGGTGCTCAAACCCCACCAGGTCCGGGCTGACGAACTGATTGAAACCCTGAGGCAGACAGCCGCCAACCTGTTTGAAATTCCCTACCATGCTCCCCGGAGTGACCAGGCCTTTAGTTTGAGCCGGCGTCCCTATTGGCTGACCCGCCGTTGGTCCACCCGGCTGAATCCCCTGCCCATGAGCCTGGGTGATTCCCTGTTTTCCAATGGCAGGCAGCGAATCCAAAAACGCCTGCGGGAACAGAGCCGTGAACTGATTCTCGCCAATGTTGAAAATTTACGCTGGTCGCTGTTCCAGAGTATTGATGATACTTTCAGACGTTTTTCCACCGCCCTGGCAGAGCGCTTGCGGGAAACCAAGGCCGCAACCCAGGAGGCAATTCGAGCTGCCGCCGAACGCCGCCGGAACCAGGGAGAAACCATTTCCCAGGAATTGTCGCGATTGGAAACCGCAGTCGGTGAACTCGAAGGATTGCAAAAAATCCTGTTGGAAAATTGAGAACGATGCTCTTTCTGCCCTTAAACTTTTTATTTTTCAGAAAGGAGAAGCCATGAAACGGACCAGACTGACCGCAGTGCGGGCGATGGAGATTCTTGACTCCCGGGGGAATCCCACCGTCCGGGTATATGTAGAACTGGAAGACGGAACCGAGGCGACGGCATCGGTGCCCTCGGGAGCCAGCACCGGGGAAAATGAGGCGGTTGAGCTGCGTGACCATGAAGAGAACCGCTATGGCGGCAAGGGCGTTTTGCAGGCGGTTGCCAATGTCAATGAAAAAATCAGTCCGGCAGTGCTGGGTATGGATGCCCGGCAGCAGTCAGTCATCGATCAGCGGTTGATTGAACTTGACGGCACCGAGAATAAATCAAAACTGGGAGCCAATGCCATCCTCGGGGTTTCCATGGCCGTGGCCCGGGCGGCTTCAATGTCCACCGGGGTACCGCTCTATCAATATTTGGGTGGAGTGGGGGCCAGGCGGATTCCCGTTCCCTGCATGAATATCCTCAATGGGGGTGCGCATGCTGACAACAGTGTTGATATCCAGGAATTCATGGCGGTTCCCCTGGGGGCGCCGACCTTTCGCGAAGGCCTGCGCTATGTGGCCGAAACCTTTCATACCCTGAAAGGTATCCTGAAAAAACGGGGCCTGTCGACCAGCGTCGGCGACGAGGGCGGCTTTGCCCCCAATATGGGCAGCAATGAAGAAGCAATTGAAATTATTATTGAAGGCATTGAAAAGGCCGGTTATCGTCCCGGTCAGGATATTGCCATTGCCCTGGACAGTGCCGCCAGTTCATTTTCCTCCGACCTGGTCAATCATTATGACCTGAAATGGTCCGGCAGAGGGGAGATGGACAGTGAAGGGTTGATCAAAATGGCGGAAAAGTGGGTGGCAGATTACCCCATTGTCCTCTGGGAAGACCCCCTGGCTGAGCGGGACTGGGATGGATTTCAGGAATTCACCCGCCGGCTTGGCGACGCCATTGAGGTGGTGGGGGATGACCTTTTTGTTACCAACACCAGGTATATCAAACAGGGGATTGAGAAGAAATCAGCCAACGCGGCCTTGATCAAACTTAATCAGATAGGTACGGTTTCGGAAAGTATCGAAGCGGTGCGCATGTGCCGGGATGCCGGCTGGCGCAGCTTCATTTCCCATCGCTCCGGGGAAACGTCAGATTCCTTTCTGGCTGACTTCGCCGTGGCCATGGACAGCGGCCAGTTGAAAACCGGGTCGGCCTGCCGCAGCGAACGAATTGTGAAATACAACCGGCTGCTGGAAATTGAGCAGGAATTAGGGGACACGGCGCTCTACTACTGGAAGTAAAGGGTTGCTGTAGTGCATTGAGCAGGAAACGAGGACCATTCCCGTTGTCGGGGATGGCCCTCGTTTTGGGTATGATGGCTGATTTTAGCTGTGATGGCCGGTAAGTCGCTGGCGCAGTTTGTCTACCAGCGCGTAAAATAGCGGCACGTAGATCAGGGTCAGGAAGGTGGCCACCAGCAGGCCGCCGATGGCGACCACGGCCAGGGGTGAGAGGCGTTCCAGGCCCAGGGCCCGCTGGGCAGCGATGGGCAGCATGCCGACGATGGTGCTGACGGCGGTCATCAGGATGGGCCGGGTGCGCACCCGCACCGCCTCTTCAATTGCTTCCAGCAGTTCCTTTCCCTGTTTCCGGGCCTGCTCAATAAAATCAATCAACAAAATCGAGTTGTTGACGACGATGCCGGCCAGCAGGATCATGCCCATGTTGGCGGGCATGCAGGCGTGCCGGCCGGTGATCAAGAGGCCCCAGGCGCCGCCGATCATCGCCAGGGGGATGGCGCTCATGATCGTAACCGGGTTGATCCAGGAGCTGAAAGTGGGGACCAGGGAGAAAAAAAGCAGGATAACCGCCAGTCCCAGGGCTTTGGCCAGGCGCTTGCCGGCTTCCCCCATGTTCTTGACTTCCCCTTCGTGGCTCAGGTGGTAGCCGGGGGGCAGGTTAAATCCCTGCAGTGCCTGCTGAATGTTTCCCTGCAAAAAGGTAATCGCCGTGGTTGACCGGTAGCCGTAAACGTCCACCGAGGGCTCCAATCCCTGCCGGGTGAACCTGGTCCTGGTTCTGGTTTTTTCCATGGATGCCAGCTCCCCCAGGGGGACGGGGCCGGAGTTGCCGGTAAGGTAGATGTTCATCAGGTCTCTGGGGTTGCGGCGTTCGGCTGCCGGGTAGCGGACCCGGATCAGGTAGCCGTCTTCCCCGGGAACCCGGAGGGTTGAAGCGACGCCGCCCTTGACGGCAGTGGCCAGTTCCGCGCTGATGCCGGCCGGGTCAAGGCCGTAGCGGCTGGCTTTTTCCCGGTCGATGTGCAGGCGGAACTCGGTTTTATCGCCGGTCCAGGAACGGGTGACCGTGGTCAAGCCCCGAACCTGCCGCAGCCGTTCCGCCACCTGGTCGGCCAGCTGATCCAGGACTTTGGGGTCGGGGCCGCTGATCATGACGTCCACCGGGGCAGCGATGGAAGACAGGGGCGTGGCGCCGAAATCGAAGACGTCGAATGATTTCAGCCCCGGGATGCCGGCGGCCTGTTTGCGGATCTCCGCTTCAATTTCCCAGAGGGTTTCCTGGCGGTGGAAGCGGTCGACGAAGTGGGCGGTAATCATGCCCTGCTGGGGAATGCGGCCGGTGCCGAAGCTGACCACTCCCGGTTCGGAGCCCACCGTGGTTGACAGCAGCTTCAGGCCCTTGAACTGTTTGAGGAGTGTTTCAATCTGCCGGGTGATGGTTTCGGTCTGTTCCAGAGAGGTGTCAGCATCGGTTTCAAAAGCGATTTTAACGATGCCGGTGTCCATCGGCGGCATCAGGTCGCGGCCGGTGAGCGGCATGACCAGTTTCATGCTGACCACGAACAGGATGATGACCGGGGCGATGAAAAGGAATTTGTGCCGGAGCGCCAGGTGGATCAGGCCGGCGAAAAAGCCGCTGACGGGGTCGATAACGAAACGGTCGAAAAGGGCGGCCGCCTTTTCCAGCCGGTTCCTGGAGCTGTTTTTCTTCATCACGTAGGGAGCCAGGATGGGAATGACGGTCACCGAAACGATGTAGCTGGAAATCAGCGACAGGGCCAGGACGACGGTAAAGGGCCTGAGGATCTTCTGGACGTAGCCGCCGACGAACATGATTGGCAGCAGAACAATGACAGTGGTGTAGGTGCCGGCCCAGTCCGCCAGCATGATTTCCTTCAGGCCGTTGACCACCGCCTCCCTGATCGGTTCCTTCAACTGGTGGTAGTGCCGCTCGATATTTTCAATCACCACGATGGCATCGTCCAGGAGGAGGCCGACGGCGACAATCACCGCCGTCAGGGTGACAATGTTGAGTTCATAGCCGAGTACGTACATGGCCGCGAAGGTGAGAAAATAGGTGAAAGGGATCGAGACCGCGGCCAGCAGCGACAGGCGCAGGTTGGCCAGGATGAGGAAAATCACCGCGATGGTCATGATGATCGCGTCCCGCAGGGCATCGGTCATGTTGGAGATGCTGGTGTTGATGATCATCTTCTGGGTGTCGGCAACCTGGAAGTCAAGGTTCGGAAACTGCCTGCTGATGGCGGGCAGGGCCTTCTCCACCGCGGCGATGGTGGTGGTGACATGTCCCTGTTCCGGGCGCAGCAGGTTGATGCCGATGGCGGCCCGGCCGTTGCCCCGGTAAAAGGACTGCCGTTCCTGGCAGGCGGTTTTGATGGTGGCGACATCTTTTAACAGCAGTTCACCGCTCCCGGCTTCATGGGCAATGACAATGGTTCCCAGTTCCTGCTTGAGCAGCTGCTCACCCTGGGTTTTGATCAAAAACTGGCTGTGCCGGTTGATGATCAGGCCGTCGGGGATGTTGATGTTCTGAGTCCTTAAGGCCATGATGACCTGGTTCAGGGAAAGGTGGTGGGCGTGGAGCTTCACCGGGTCGATTTCGATGCTCATCTCGGGCGAGTAGCCGCCGAAAACTTCGACGTTGGCCACTTCCGGCAGCCGCAGAAAGGCCTCCCTGACTTCATTGTCCGCCAGCTGGCGCACCTTGGCCAGGTCCAGGTGGCTTCCCGGGCGCGGGCTCAGGGCCAGGGTGAAAACCGGGGTGGTGGCGTCGCTGACCCGGAAGATCTCCGGCGGCCTGATGTCGGCCGGCAGCCCCGCTTCAATCTTTTTCAGGGCATTGGCCACGTCGGTGGCCGCGGCGTCAAGGCTTTTGCGGTACTCGAATTCAACGCTGACCGCGGTCATTTCGTCCTGGCTGACCGAGCGCACCCTGCGGACCAGGTCAAGGGTGGCCAGCTCCTTCTCCACCGGTCGGGTTACTTTATCCTCCACGTCCGCGGCCGCCGCCCCGGGTTGGGGAATGATGACCACGATCACCGGGTAGTTGGCGTCGGGAAACAGGTTCAGCGGCATGGAGCGGAAGCCAATGATGCCGAACGCCGCCAGCAGCAGGATGACCGACATCACCAGGTGGGGGCGGCTGAGAAAGCTTTCGATGAAATTTCCGGATTTCATTGAACCACCTTGACTGGCTGCTGCTCGTGCAGGCGGAGGAGGGCGCTTTCCTGGGCGACAATGACGCGGCTGTTTTCTTTCAGCGGGCCGTCGACGACGCTCCAGTCGGAGTTTTTGGCCAGGATGGAGACCGGGACGATGTGTACCAGTCCCTGGTCGTCAACCGTGAAGAGATAATTCTTGTCGATGTTTTCCAGCAGGGCCCGGCCGGGAACCTTCCAGCCGCTGGCCGTGCCTTCAACCAGGGAAACCCTGACGGTGGCCCCGGTGGGCAGGCCGAACGGCTGCCGGGCGACGTCGATTTCAACCGTGGCCAGGGTGCCGACGGTGACGGCGGGGTGGACGCGGCTGACGCGGGCGGTGATCGGCGGCCTGGGGTCGGTGCTGTCCAGGCTGATAGTTGCGGCAGTCCCTTTCTTTATCCTGGCGAAGTCCGCCTGGGGAACGTTGACCTGGACGTAGTAGCCGGCCTGCGGTTCTTCAAGTTTCAGGAGCGGCTTGCCCGGCGTTGCCAGGTCGCCGGGATCGGCCAGCCGGGCGGTGATGACGCCGTCGGCGGGAGCGGCAATCCTGGTATAGGAAAGATCGGTGACGGCGGTGTCCAGGGATTTTTTCAGTGCCGTCACCCGGGCCTGGGCCGCGTCGCGGCTGGCCCGGGACTTGTCCAGGGTTTCCTGGCTGATGGCCTGGGCGGCAAACAGCTTTCGGTCCCGGACAAAAATGGCTTCCTGGGTAGCCAACTGGGTTCTGGCGGCGGCCAGGTCCGCCCGTATGGCCGCCACCCGGTCTTTTTCCCGGCGGTCGTCGAGTTGAATCAGGATCTCTCCCTTTTTTACCGTCGCTCCCTCCCGCACTGCTACGGTCAGGATATGGCCGGTAGTCCGGGCCGCCAGGGTGGTTGGACGCTTGGCGACGATGCTGCCCAGCCGCGTGGTGCTGATCGGAAAAGTTCCCTGAACCGCCCTGGCGGTTTCGACCGCCGTCGTCCGGGGCGCCGGTCGGGGCGTTGAGGCGATTTCCGCCTTTTTCACTTTTACCAGGCGCACGCCGGCGGCAATCAGCAGGACGATAACGATGATGACGATGA
>JAOZRP010000378.1 GCA_029940125.1 bacterium | reverse complement strand
CGATTCACGGTCATGGACTCCACCAGCGGCGCCATGATGGCCAGGGAACCTTTCACCGTGTCAAGGCAGTCAAAAAGAGGTTCCTTGTCTTCCTGCATGTCCTTGTTGTAGGCCAGCGGCAATGATTTCATC
Source organism: bacterium (assembly GCA_029940125.1). Lineage (GTDB taxonomy): Bacteria > Desulfobacterota > Anaeroferrophillalia > Anaeroferrophillales > Anaeroferrophillaceae > DQWO01. The sequence goes on along the minus strand of JAOZRP010000378.1, from coordinate 2,402 downwards.
GTCACCAGCAAACTTACCAGGTCGCCAACAACCCTTCCACACTTGCCGCGAATCAACTCGGGAACATCAGGGTTTTTTTTCTGGGGCATAATACTGCTGCCGGTGCAGAAGGAATCGGCCAGGGTGATAAAATTAAACTGCACTGACGACCACAGTACCAGTTCCTCACAGAAACGGGACAGGTGCAGCATAATCAGGGATCCGGAAAAGAGCATTTCCATCACCCCGTCACGATCACTGACCGCGTCCATGCTGTTGGCGGTCAGGGCGGCAAACCCCAGTTCATCGGCAACCATCTGCCGGTCAATGGAAAAACTGGTGCCCGCCAGGGCCCCGGCCCCCAGGGGCAGGCAGTCAATCATTCTCTCTGTGTTTTCAAGGCGCTGATAATCACGCGAAAACATTTCCACGTACGCCAGCAGGTGGTGGGCAAAAAGCACCGGCTGCGCCTGCTGCAAATGGGTAAAACCAGGCATTACCACCTTGCGGTTGGCTTCCGCCTGGACAATCAGGGCTTCAGCCAAATTCCTGAGCAAATCCTTAAGCTTTGCTATCTCCTTTTTGAGATAAAGGCGAATATCAAGGGCCACCTGATCATTCCGGCTGCGGGCGGTGTGCAGCTTGCCGGCCAGCCCCGCCCCGATCAGTTCGGACAGGCGGGCTTCGATATTCATGTGAATATCCTCAAGGGGCACGGAAAAAACAAACTCGCCTCTTTCAATCTCCCCGCGAACCGTTTCTAAACCCGCTATTATCTGATCGGCCTCCTCCGAGGCAATAATGCCGCAGGCTGACAACATGCGGCAATGGGCGATGCTTCCCCGGATGTCTTCATCATACAAACGCCGGTCAAAATTGATCGAAGCGGTAAATTCTTCAACCAGCCGGTCTGTCCGCTCGCTGAATCTGCCACCCCATGGTTTTTGTGTGCTCACGGTTAACCTCGTTCACGAATCATTATCACTTCCCGCCGCAGAAGAGCGCGCTCACTGTTGGGGCTGCGGCTGCCGGGAACCAAAAATAGCCGTTCCCACCCGGACATAGGTTGCCCCTTCTTCCACCGCCACCGGGTAGTCATGGGACATTCCCATGGAGAGGTGGCGGAAAACCCGGGGATCAACACTCCCCCCGGCAGCAATTCGCTCTCTTAAATCACGCAGCTGCCTATAATAACAGCGACTTTCCTCCGGGTCAATCATATAAGGAGGAATAGTCATCAAACCTTCCAGACGCAGCCGGGATAAATCGGCGAGCTGCCTGATGAAAGCCTCTACCGCCTCCGGGACCAGGCCTGATTTCGTTGGTTCATCCCCCAGCTTCACCTGCACCAGGGTGGAAATGGTCATGTCCTCCCGAGCCGCCTTTTTCTGCAGCTCCTTAGCCAGAGCCAGCGAATCAAGACAATGAAAAAGGGTAAAACCGGGATTCCAGTAGCGAACCTTGTTCCGCTGCAAGTGACCGATAAAGTGCCAGCGGATATCTTTACAGGCGGTGGACTGCTCTATTTTCCCCAAAGCGTCCTGCATGTAATTTTCACCAAAGTCACGAATGCCGGCAGCGTAGGCTTCGCTGACCACCTCCCAGGAAAAGGTTTTTGACACTGCGATCAAGGTTACATCGGCGGGATCTCTCCCCGCCCGCCGGCAGGCCGAAATGATCTGCCGGCGAACCACCTCAATCCGCCCGGCAATACCATCAGTAGAGGCTCCATCATTCATCATGACACCCAACTCTCACAATTTCCATCGCCAACAAGTCTACCAATACCCGGTGCAGCGGCAAGCCAATCACCGTGGAATGGGCCCCGTCAACCGCGGCCACGAAAGCACCGCCTATACCTTGCAGGGCATAGGATCCGGCTTTATCCATCGGCTCGCCGGTGGCGACGTAAGCTGATATCATTTCCTCGGTCAGCGCCGTCATCACCACGCCGGTCCGGTCAATCCGGGTTATAAAAACTTCCTGCTGCCGGTTAACAAGGCTGTAAGCCGTCATCACTTCATGTCGGCAGCCGGCCAGGGAGCGCAGCATGGAACATGCCTCGCGGCCGTCTCCCGGCTTGCCCAGAACAATACCGTCCCCGCGAACCACGATGGTATCGGCAGCCAGCACCCAGGAGTCAAGGTGTTCATCAGCCACCACCCTGGCTTTTTCCGCCGCCAGCCGGCAGGCAAAGTCAGCCGGGGATTCACCGGCCACGGCTTCTTCTTCCACTGCGGCCTGAACAATGTCGAACTGCAATCCCAGATCGTGCAGCAAATCCCGCCGCCGGGGGGATGCGGAAGCCAAAATCAACGGCTGATGCTGGACCAGCAGTTTTTTCTCCACGCCATCAGGTGGCATAACACCGATATTTTCCTTTACACGTTAGTGCCTTATCCCTGAAAGGCTGTCAAAAAAAA
>JAOZRP010000377.1 GCA_029940125.1 bacterium | reverse complement strand
AAAAAGGGGGATGTCGAGGATGATTTTAAAAACACTGGTTGTTGGCCCTTTGCAGGTTAATTGTTATATCGTCGGTTGTGAGCAGACCAAGCAGGCGGCGGTTATTGATCCCGGGGACAACGTGGACAGGATTCTCATGGCTCTGGCTGATCAGCAGCTGAAAGTTCAGTACATTATCAATACCCATGAACATTTTGATCATGTGGGCGGCAATAAAAAGCTGAAAGAGGCTACCGGGGCTGAGCTTCTGGTCCATCCCCGGGCCAGCGAAGAGATAACCAAGATATCTTCGCGGGGAGCGGTCTGGGGGGTGCCGGTTGATGATTCCCCGCCGGCGGATCGGTTGCTGAACGAGGGTGACCAGGTTGAGGTCGGCGATACCGTTTCATTGAAAGTTTTGTATACTCCCGGTCATTCCCTGGGGTCCATCAGCCTGGCAACAACCGGGGCGGTGTTCGTCGGCGACCTGATCTTTTCCGGTTCCATCGGCCGGACGGATTTCCCCGGCGGCGATTACCAGACCCTGATTGATTCAGTCAGGAAAAAGATTTTCGTCCTCGACAATGATACGATTATTTATTCCGGTCATGGACCGGCTACCACCGTCGGCCGGGAAAAACTCAGCAATCCTTTCTTTCATTGATATGCAGGTTCAAAGTGAATGAACTGTCGGTTTTAGAAAAGGCTATTGGTTACCGTTTTTCCAATCTGAATCTTCTTGAGCAGGCGCTTTCCCACCTTTCCTTTTGCAACGAACAGAAACACCTGACCGAGGACTCCAGCTATGAGCGCCTGGAATTCCTTGGCGACGCGGTGCTTGAATTTTTGGTCAGTGAAATGCTTTTTCAGGCCTTCCCCGACGAACGGGAGGGTTGCTTGACCCGGCTGCGGACGGCCTGGGTCAATAAGAAGCAGCTGTCCAGGATGGCCCGCCGGATTAATCTGGGCGGGTATATTCGTCTAGGTCGGGGTGAGCGTGGTCAAAGGGGAGGATGTCGGAAAAGTTCCATTCTTGCGGATGTCTACGAGGCCCTGGTGGCGGCGATATACCTGGACGGCGGCATTGAGGCGGCCAGAAAATTCATTGCCGAGCAGTTTGCCGGACTGCTGCAGGGAGAGCCTGACAGCGAGGATGTCCAGGATTACAAGAGCCAGCTGCAGGAATTGCTGCAGCGGCGGGACGGTCAGCTGCCCAGCTACCGGCTGGTAAACACTGAAGGACCGGACCATCGGCGGATATTCCAGGTCGAGGTGGTTGCCGGGGCCACGGTCATGGGGACCGGCCGGGGATCCAGTAAAAAGGCGGCCGAACAGTCGGCGGCCAGGCAGGCATTGGCTTTTTTGCGTTCTCGCGGGTGAAATCGTGGCCGGGAAACGACTTATTATCCCTTTTTTTCTCAATCAGGAAGGCTGCGTCCGCCGTTGCATCTTTTGCAATCAGCATATCATCAGCGGCGCGAAAAAGACAGATGCCCGTTCGGGCCTGGCAGAAACGGTGGCCGCCTACCTGGCGACGGCTGGATCCCGTCCTGATCGGACGGTGCAGATTGCTTTTTACGGCGGTTCCTTTACTTCCCTGGAATTATCAAAACAGAACGAATATTTGCGCTGCGGTCAGCAGTTTATTGCCCAGGGGGTGGTTCACTCCCTGAGATTGTCAACCCGTCCCGACAGCCTGGATCAGGACGGGTGCCGGCGTTTGCAGGCCTTCGGCGTGCGAACGGTTGAATTGGGAGTCCAGTCGTTGAACGATAGGGTGCTGGCGGTCTGCAACCGGGGACACGATGCCGCGGTGGCCCTGGCGGCGGTGAAGTTGGTGAAAGACCAGGGTTTTGAAACCGGGGTCCAGTTGATGCTGGGCCTGCCGGGCCAGTCCCGGGAAAGCTTTCAGGAAACGGTTGAAAAAACCATTGCCGCCGGTCCTGATTTTGTCCGCCTTTATCCAGCGGTGGTCTTGCGGCATACTCCCTGGGAACTTCGTCTTGGCGATGCCGACTATCAACCTCTTTCCCTTGCCGCCGCAGTGGAATGGTGCGGCTGGGCGCTCAAGGTTTTCAAGCCTGCCGGAATCCCGGTGGTGCGCATGGGCCTGCATCCGTCTGACGGTTTAATCGCTCCCGGCAATATCGTTGCCGGTCCGTATCATCCGGCTTTTGGCGAACTGGTGAAAAGTTATTTGTTTCGTGAAAAAGTGATTGACATACTCGGAAAACTTGTGTTAGACAGACAATCCCGTTTGGAGAAGGGACGGCGGATATCTGTGTCTGTTGGTTTGCACCGGGCGGATGTGTCGGCATTTGTCGGCCATCAGCGCGCTAATCTGCCGGAGTATTGCCGTCGGCTCGAGGGTATTGATATCGGTTGGCATGTGGACCGCCGCCAGCATCGGGGTGAGTTTGCCTGTGTCGCGAATGAAGGTCGGTTGGTTGATCATTGCTCGGTATTCAGCTGAATGACGTGTGCTGGCGTAGCTCAACTGGTAGAGCAGCTGACTTGTAATCAGCAGGTTGCGGGTTCGAGTCCCATCGCCAGCTTT
>JAOZRP010000376.1 GCA_029940125.1 bacterium | reverse complement strand
CGTCGGGCTGCACCTGCTGGATGATGCGGATCAAGTTGGTGGAGTCAGTCAAATCGCCATAAAATCCCCATCCTGACCGGTAATGCCGGTAATCAACGCAACTTTTTCAGACATAAATAATTCTCCATCGTGATCATGATTCATTTTCCATTTTTTTGTTCTGCAACCATTGCCGGCCCAGTTCGGTCAACCGATACCGCTGCAAAGGGCTATTGGGTTTGTCAGGAATAGTCATTTCAAGAAAACCGCTTTTCAAGGCCGGTTGCAGATAGGATTCAAGATAATATTTTTTATTTTTATTTCCAAGCCGTTTTTGCATTTCTTCCCGGTCAATCGGGTTTTCACAAGAAAAAAGTACTCTCTCAACTGGGGGGGTAACTGGGGGGGTAACACCGCTCTCCCTTCCGGACTGAAGATTACCACGATTGAAGATAATGGTAACCCAGTTGTCTTCAATACGCAAAACGGGCTCTTGCACACCATAATCCCGGCAAAGCTGCTGCATTCGTTTAATGCCGCTGCCTATCTGCTCCACCAGATCCATCCGGTAAAACATGCTGAACAAAAGAGGATTACGCGGGATGCTTTTCAACCCGATGTCTTCCTCTTTCATTCCGGCCGGCAACCCTCCCGGGCTGATAATTTCTACCCGATTACCATAAAGATGAACCTGAACATTGGCACTTGAGCGATAATCACGGTGAACCAGCGCATTGACAAGCGCCTCACGCAGGGCATCTGCAGGTAATTCGGGCCTTTCATCCCTTCCGGTACTGGTAATAATAAACTCTGTATTCAATTTGGACAGAAGCCAGGTAATAACACCCTGAAAGATATCCTGCAGACTGCTGGTAAAATTCTTGCGATCCAGGATATTCACCCTGGAGGTTCCCATAAACAGGGCGCAGGACACAAACCCACTGACCGTAAATTTCTGAATATCCGCGGCAAGCAGCCAGGCACCGGCATATGTCATCAGCCCATTTCGAATCAGATGCAGATTTTCAAGGGCTTGAACCACATCCATATCGTCAGGGATTTTTGCCTTCCGGGCGAATGGTATATAAACAGACTCCGTCAAATCAGTGCCCAGGGAAAAACGGTCGCAACTCATTTCATCAAAATGGATCATCCCTTCCCGAAAGAAAAACTCGCGGATTTCATCACGGCTCAACTGCTGTGATGAAGCACCTTCCCTGAGGTAAAACCTCCCGCTGTGGGAATATGGTTTTCCACTTTGAGGCGGGATTGTCACCGCCAGTACATCCCCAACACTTTCAATGTCAACCAGCAGCGGGGGTTCAATAGTTCGGGCAATTGATTGAATTACTGACTTGAGCCGGTTATGATCGTCAACACCGCATATTTTACCATCATCCGTGACCCCAATAAGCAGAGTTCCTCCGGTGGCATTGGCAAACGCGCACAATTCCCGGCCGATATTAGAGGTACCGGATCGTTTGAACTCAACCGTAAACCCCTCACCCAGGCGGATGAGAATATCCAAATCTTTTTTATTCATACAAGGATCATGGCAACAATGATTAACGCGATTTTTATCTTATCTCGTCTGATCGGCAAAGCCTTCTAGGATCGCACCAGCAGAGCTGACGGTTTAATGTTTTCAATCAAAAACACTGCCCTACTAAGTTCCAAAATGTTGACATTATTTTCGCAGAACTTTTTCGTATACGGCAATCGTCTGCCGGGCAATTTTGTCCCAGTTGTATTTCTCTGCAACCGTAGCGCAATAATCTATTTCTTCCTGTTTTTCAGGACTATTGCTCAACACCTGTTCAAGTCGCTCTCGTAAATGCTCAACATCACCACATCTGAAATAACAATAATCAGACAATTTGATTTCTTGATGAGCCGGAATGTCGGAAACCAGGGGCGGGAGGTTATAGCTCATGGCCTCCAGCAAAGCGATGGGCAATCCCTCATGGTATGATGGCAGGACAAATTGTTTGGCGTGGGAAAAAACCTGATGAAGATATTCACCGGTAATGTAGCCGGTCATAATAATGCGGCTGTCTTCTGCCGCCTTTTGTTTCAACTTCCGGCTGTATTCTGTTTCATGATCAGCGTCACCGGCAATTACCAGTTGATGGCTGCCGGTGATTTTTGTGAAAGCCTCGATAAGATCATGGAGCCCTTTTTCCGGCACCAACCTGGCCACCGCCAAGATATACTGCCCCGGCAAAATGCCGTGTTGTTCCAAAATGTTCGTTGCGGCTGTTCTTTCAGGCAACGTTACGCCATTATAGATCAAGTGGCTTTCCCGGCGGCATCGCTTTTTAACAATATCCCCGATAACGGAAGAAATAACGATAATCTCATTGGCGTACTTCCCGCCCCAATATTCTCCCAATAATAAAACTTTTTTGGCAAGCGAACCCCACTTGCCACGATGATAATCAGGACCGTGATTGGTCATGACGACTTTCATTCCCAGCAGGCGCATAAAAGGAACCAGCAGGCTGGGACCGACGGCGTGAACGTGTACCAAATCAGGTTTGGAAAGTCTGGCAATTATG
>JAOZRP010000375.1 GCA_029940125.1 bacterium | reverse complement strand
CTATGAGCCAAGCCCGAACATCCTGAATGTATTTCCGACAATTTCTTGTTTTTTTTACCCCTCAAGGGGGTACTGAAAAGAGTGACAGCCTTTCAGGGATAAGGCACTAACAGCTAACTGTTAAGGAAATGATCGGTGCAGATTAAAACCGTACAATTTACCAAGAGCGTCGTTGACATTGCCGGCCTGCCTCGTGATAATTTTCCCCACATCGCTATTGCCGGCCGTTCCAATGTCGGCAAGTCCTCGCTGATCAACGCCCTGCTGCGCCGCCGGTCGCTGGCCCGCACCAGTTCCAGCCCCGGCCGGACCCGGATGATAAATTTTTTTCTGGTGAACGAATCTTTCTACCTGGTGGACCTTCCCGGCTATGGCTACGCCTCGGTGGATTATGAAACCAGGCTTTCCTGGGGGCCGCTGGTGCATGATTACCTGGATTCATCGCCCTCTCTGCGGCTGGTGATTGTCCTGCTTGACATCCGCCGGAGGTTGGCGGACGGCGACCGGCAGCTGCTCCAGTGGCTGACGGTGCACCGGAAGCCGCTGGCGCTGGTGCTGACCAAGGCTGACAAGTTCAAGGCTTCCCGGCGGGCGAACCAGGTTCGCCAGTGGCAGCGGGAACTGGCGGCGGCGGGAATCCCGGAAACGCCGGTTGTCTTTTCCGTGCCCAAAAAGCTTGGCCGTGACCACCTGCTGGCGGTGATGGCGCAGGCGCTGGAGGCCTGATCTTGTCAACTTCCAGGAAGGGGAAGGTTGACCACCGCCATCCCGGAATTTTTGAACGGGGCGCGATCGTCAAGGACTGGGGCGGCCGCTACCCGGTGGCCCTCGGCTACCCCAACCACTACCCGGTGGCGATGGGAAACCTTGGATTTCTCTCCATGTATGCCATCCTGAATGCCCATCCCCGGGTGGTTGCCGAACGGTTTTTTCTGCCGCCGGCGGACAAGGGAAAAGATCAGCCGGTGCTTACCCTGGAATCGGGGCGGCCGCTTCGAGACGTTCGCCTGATCCTTTTTTCCATTTCCTTTGAGCGTGACTATCTGCATGTTCTGGAACTGCTGCGGCGTTCGGGCCTGGCCTTGCCGGCCAAAAATCGGCGGCCGTCCGATCCCCTGGTGATGGCAGGGGGCGTGGCAACCTTTATTAATCCCCTGCCCCTTTCTCCTTTTGTTGACGCCTTTCTGCTCGGAGAAGGGGAGGAACAGGTTCCCCGGGTAATGGAACTGCTGCTGGCCGGCCGGCAGTTGGAAAAACCCGAGCTGTTGTCGTCACTGGCCGCGGTGCCGGGGGTCTACCTTCCCGGGGGGGAAGATGGGAAGTCCGCGGGGAAGATCCCGCCGGTGGAGATTCCCCACTGTTCCGACCTGGATCGGTTTGTGCCCGCCTCGGTGGTGACCACCAGCGGTTCCCCGAATCCTTTGTCAGCTTCCTATCTGGTGGAGGTCAACCGCGGCTGTCCCCGGGGCTGCCGTTTCTGTGCCGCCGGTTTTGTCTATCGACCCTTCCGCAATCGCTCCCTTTCCCGTTTGCAGTCGACCTTTACGGCGGCACTGGCGTCCGGCTACCGGCATTTTGGCCTTGTCGGTTCGGCCCTGGGAGATTATCCCCAGCTGAAGGAATTGTGTTCCTGGCTGGTGCGGCAAGAAGCGGCTTTCAGTCCGGCCTCGCTGCGGGTTGACTGCCTGGACGCTGAACTGCTGGAACTGCTGCTGGCCGGCGGGGCGAAAACCCTTACGGTGGCACCGGAAGCCGGTTCTTCCCGACTGCGCCGGCTGATCCATAAGCAGTTGGATGAAGAACAGATTCTGACGGCGGCCCGGTTGGCGGCGGCGGCCGGCATTTACCAGCTGAAGCTGTATTTCCTCATGGGACTGCCGACCGAAGAAAGGGAAGACCTGGAGGCGATCTGCCGCCTGGTCGGCAGGATCAGGACTGTAATGCTTGATCACCGGCAGTCAAGGCGGAAGAGCGTCCAGCTTACCGTCAGCGTCAATCCTTTTATTCCCAAACCCCATACCCCCATGCAGTGGGCCCCGTTTGCCGGGCTGCAAACCCTGCAAACCCGGCAGAAATACCTGCTGAAGCTCCTGCGTTCCCTGGGCGGCGTCAAGGTTGAGATGGAAAACGCCCGGGACGCCGCCTGGCAGGCCCTGCTGAGCCGGGGGGACTGGCAGACGGGGCGGCTGCTGCAGGCCATGGTTGAAGATCCGGGGGCGCAGCGGCGCCTGATGCGGGAGGCAATCAAGAGTGCCGACCGGTCCTTTTCTTTCCGTTCCCTGAGCTCTCCTTTGCCCTGGTCTTTTCTGCAGCATGCCACGCCAGCGGCTGTTCTGATGGATATGGGTCGGCACTTTTCAACGCCAGAGATGCCAGCCTGATGTGAGGATTTCGGGTTGCTTTTTTTCCGGGTACGTATTACCTAAGTCAAGCTGTTAGCTTTAAAAAACTAAGTGTAAAAAAAATTGAGAAAGAAGAAATAAAAAAAGGGGGATGTCGAGGATGATTTTAAAAACACTGGTTGTTGGCCCTTTGCAG
>JAOZRP010000374.1 GCA_029940125.1 bacterium | reverse complement strand
CCGGAAAACAGCACCGGTTGCCGGCTTTAAAACAGCGCAAAAGGCATGCCGGACATTACTGTTTTTGGTTGAAAATCCGCAGCACCCGCTCCCGCATGTCACCGAAGCTGATCCGGTTGTCAGGATTGTAGTTGACCACGTCAATACCGGTCAGCAGGCCCCGTTTGACGATATATTCCCGACCGTTCTGGTGAATGAGGCCCCGGAGCTGAAAAACGTCATCACGCAATCGGCAGTACAAACCTATTTTCCCGTAGCGATAATGGCTGAAAAAACGGTTGATGCCGACATTGAGCAGGCCCTGCCCCCCACCGCTGCCGGAACTGAGCAGGGAGAGATTTTCAATTGCCTCGACGCTGATTTTCCGGGGGATGCCCGGTACATCGACCGAAGTAATTTTTAAATCAAATTTAGATGGTTGTCCATAGGAAAATTCAAAATCCTTCAGTTCCACATCGATGATTCCGGTCGCCGAACCGGCCTGGACCAGGGCAGTGACCTGCTGTAGATCAAGCTTTTCAGCCTTCATATCCAGGGCAATGACCCGGGAGGGGGAAAACAGCCGCCGGACCCGGAGGTTGTCAATGTTTACCTGACCGGAAAAAAGCGGAAAGTTGATTCGGCCCGGCATGTCAAGGCAGTTTCCATCGAGATTCATTTTCAGTTGAGCCTGGAGGTGATGGCGAACCTTGTCGATCAATTGACTTATTTTCAGCGAAACGGGCAGCGCCGGCAAGGGAGCCGCCGCGGGAGCCGGCTTTATTGCCACTGCTGCCGTGGCCTGTCGCCGCTGCTCCAGGAAAGGATGCCTGACAGTGAGGTTGGCAACCGAAACCGGACAACCAAGAACCGCCATCCTGAGGGTATTTGAAATCGAAACCCTGTCTTTGTCCCAAAGCACCGGGATGTCCTGTGCGCCAGCCTGCAGCCAGGGGCTGCTGAGCGAGGTGAATTTCAGCCGCAGGGGAAGATGCCACCTGTCAATCTGCATTTTTTTTGTTTTGAGGTTCCACCCCAAGCCGGACAGCGGCATCGAAAATTCCAGGCCGTGCAGCTGCCCGAACGCCGGACTGGAAACATCGCCGCCGGTGACGGTAAACTGCCCGGTGGTCACTGCTATCTTGTCACCACTCTTTTTCATCACCGCCGAAAGCCGGTAGTGACCTGCCGTCGCCAGTCCCCGCAAAATCGGCGGCTGTTCATCCAGGAACTCCGGCATCAAGGCAGTCACGGCCCCACTGATTTCCATCGGTTGGCCGGTAAAAGATATTTCTGCCGCCGTCGGTGACCAGCGGCCGGTCAAGCGGCCGGACCACAGGGACGCCGCCTCAACCCGGCCGGAAAAGCTGACGCCTCGTTCCAGAACGGGCAACCCATGCCGAAAGGTTGCCTTGCCTTTAAAAAAGCCGCTGGCCTTCTGGCCGGTCAAGTCCCAGAAATAATTCTGCCAGAGGAAAGGGCCGCCGTGAAGCGTCGTCTTCAGCGCCACCGTTCCCAGGCCGCTTGCCGGGGCCTGTACAACGGCATCCAGGGTGAACCCGGCGTCTTCAATGGCAAGATCGCCGTCGGCCGCCTGAAAGTTCAATTTTTCCGCCTTCAGCTGCAGAGACGATTCATATGGCGGCTTGAGGAAGTCATCCTCGCCGGCCAGGGTCAGGTCATAATGAACCTGGCCGCTGCGGGGAAGCATGGTTGTTTGATGGATACCGCCGGCCCGCAGTAATGCCGCCGTCAGATCTCTATCCGCCAGCTCGCCGCTGCATTCAACTTTCCACGAAGGATGATCGGCAGTCGACAGCCGGGCCCGGATGAAGGATGCAGTCGGGGAAAAGTCGTCAAGTGCAAGCTCAGGCCGCAATTCCAGGTTGTTGTTCCGGACCACGACCGGAACCACAAGGGTGTATCGATGGTCGGCAGTGCGGCCGGTCAGCGACAATGTACCCCGACCGGCAAACTCTTTTTTCCCGATCTCAAACTCCAGCTCCAGGGAAAGGCTGCCGGAAGTTGTCAATTGGGGATGCTGCAGTTCATAACCGGCGGCCAGGTGCCATTGAGTGCCGCGGCCGGGCCGGGGAACAAGATCGATGTCCAGTTTGAGCTCGTTCAGAACCAGCTTCCATCCATCCGCCCGGCTCAGGACGATAATTTTCAGTTTGTCCAGCCGGCCCTGCTCAATGATGGGAAAAAGGCGCAGATAGCTGAGAAAATCGCTCTTGCCGGATGATTGTTCCGGAGGTGATTTCAAGGCGTCCAAGTCAACAACGATGGTGGTATTGGTAACGGAAAGGGATCTGATAATGGTGGTAAACGAGAGCAGCGTTGAGATGTCGGCCGCTTCCGGCCCGGCAAAAACCGGGAACGGCAGGAGCAGTGACAGCAGCACGGGCAGGACAATGACGGCTCGGAGTAATCTGCTCATTGGTCTCCACCAAAGCATGAATTTCTGCGGTTTGGTTCAACGTTCTGACTGGCCATATTCAACTGAATGTTCGGGCCTGACTCGCAGCGGGTTTGGCCGCCGAACGAATCACCACGACGGTGATT
>JAOZRP010000373.1 GCA_029940125.1 bacterium | reverse complement strand
TTCTAATCCGTAGGCCGGGGGTTCGAGTCCTCCCTGGCGCGCCAATAAAATCAAGCACTTATCGATTCAATCGATAGGTGCTTTTTTGTTTTTATCTACTCTATATCTATCATTGTTGATGTTGCTAAGTGATATATTGTGAAGCAAAATGGGAACATAATTATTGACTTCTGTTTCTGAATTTCCCAAAAATATATTATGGTCGATACCCTGTCAGCTAAATAGGTGGGGGTATGCTTGAGATCAATGCAGGGGGGGTAACAGGTAAAAGACTGCGAATCACTCAGGACTCTGTTGTGGCTGTTGGCTGGTTGTAAAGAGGCAGTCTTTATTTGTTGTATTTCCATCTTTGTTTAATGTCTGATTCCTGTCATCTGTTTTGCCTGTCGTTATTCTTTCTTGTCGCCTACCTCACTTAATACCCGCTAACTTTTATGCGATAGTTAATAAGTTTGGAATTGTTTGTAAATTTGCCCCGGTAATCACCCCATTTTTAACGGGTGTCAAAAGCAGTACAAATACCAATAGCTATCGACCCGCTACAAAATATAAGCACTACTCAACCAGTCCATCTACGACTTCTACAGCATACTCTGCCTCAGCAAACAGGAAAAAATACAATAATAAAATTCTGCTAGCCAAAGAAGAACTGAGAAAGATTGAAAGACAAATCAAAAATCTAGAGAGGAAAATACAGTTCCATTCAAGGATGAAAGACTCCCGCGAGGTCACCAATACTTGCAGAACTGAGATTAAAAAACTTCATGATCGCAGCAAATCAATTCAAAATAATATTAATGATTTAAATTTGCTCCAAGCCGGCGCTGATCCAATGACGGTCATGTCCAATCGACAAGCCACAAGAAATGCAGAAAGGTTCGGAGAAGAAAGGGAAAAAAGATTCAGAAAAAAAAGAAAGAAAAGAGATTTCAATTGTAAAAGTCAAGCACCTCCCGGACAGTTGAGCCTCCCGGGTTAAAGGCGGTTTAAGCAACTGAATCCGTCAGCTCAAATTTTTTGTTTTTGCCCAGTTCAAAGGTTTCAATTGGTTTCCTGCCCATGTTCCGATAGCCCCGATGAGGGCGTTCGTAATTGTAATGGTGCAGCCAGACATCCAGGTCAGTTTGTAATTCATTTACTGATTCGTAAAGTTTGCTACGGAAAGCAGTACGGAAAAATTCATCTAAAACCGTACGGTTAAAACGTTCAACGAAGCCATTAGTTCTGGGTGTGGCAACTTTGGTTGTCCGATGTTCAATATCATTGAAATCTAAAAAGATTTCATACAGGTGGCCGGTTGCCAACCCTTTATATTCTGTACCGTTATCGGTCAAAATGGCCTCGATAGCAAGACCGTGCTCCTGGTAAAAAGGCAATACCTGATCATAAAGAATGTCAGCCGCTGTTTCCTGCTTTTTGCTGGTATAAAGTTTACCAAAAGCATAACTGCTGTAGCTATCGACAACGGCTTGTAAATACAAGCGTCCAATCCCTTTCAGGCGACCGACGTAAAAAGTATCCTGGCAGAGAAGCTGGCCCGGATATTCACTTTCTACGTGACGTTCCCGAAATTCGGGATTGGCTTTTTCAAGCAGACGGATCTGCGTTTCCGTTAAAGTAAAACCCTTGGCCATACTGGCTTCTTCAAGGCGCAGCAGCCGTTTGTAGCGGTTTTCAAGTTTTTCTTTTATCCAGACATTGCGGACTGAGGTTGGACAAACATTAATTCCTTGTCCTCGCAGTTCATCGGCAATCCGCTGCTGACCATAAGCTGGATGTTGTAAGGAAAGATCGATGATCTTTTTCCTGGTTTCTTCGCTCAGTTCATTGGGATGGGATCCCGGTATTGGTGGCCTGTCAATCAGGCCGCTCAGGCCAAATTCCTGGAAAGCTCTTTTGTATTCGTAAAATTGACTTCTTGAAACTTTGTGCAAACGACAGGCTTTGGAAACATTTCCCAACGCTTCAGCCAACTGTAGCAATGTGAGCCTCTTTTGTGCTAATTTCTCTTTTGCGGTCATAGTGTCCTCCTTCGGTAAAAAGATTAGGGGTAATCCTTTATACCCTAAGAGGCTCTATGACCGCCATCCCCCTGGCTCTTTACAGGCCGGGGATGGCGACAAACTAAATCTCAAAAACTGTACGGGAAGGTCTTAACTTTTTCACATCATGCCAGGTTGCCGTCTGGAACCATATTCAACACATCACTTTAGTCAATTTCCATTACATAAATTATAATATTTCTGAAAATTCTCTAAGTGTTCTTTTGAATGTAAATGGGCATTAGGTTGTGGGATAACTGAGCAATTGCTGGATACTTTTTTTGCTTCCTCACCTATTATTTTTGCCACAGACTTACCAATAATAATAATGCGTTCAGGTTTGGCCTGTTTTAGTACCTCCTCTATATAATATGCCCATGATGTCAAAAGAACTTCTTTCATTTTAGATGATTTTGGTTTTTCACCATTATTATATAACGCTACTATACTGGTATCTATTAGCCATATCCCTTTCTCTCTCATTCTTTTGAGTATTTCTATTTTATTTTTAATT
>JAOZRP010000372.1 GCA_029940125.1 bacterium | reverse complement strand
CAAGCCCGAACATCCTTAAGTATTCCCGACAATTTCTTGTTTTTTTGACAGCCTTTCAGGGATAAGGCACTAACAGCTAACGGCTAATGGCCCTCAATTAAAATGGCGGAGGGAGTAGGATTCGAACCCACGGAGCTTTCGCTCAACGGTTTTCAAGACCGCCGCCTTAAGCCACTCGGCCATCCCTCCGTGAACAGCCTACCTGATGACCTCCATGCCGCCCATGTAAGGCCGCAGCACTTCCGGAACGACCACGCTGCCGTCTTCCTGCTGGTAATTCTCCAGGATGGCCAGCAGGGTCCTGCCTACGGCCAGCCCGGAACCGTTCAGGGTGTGGACGTAGCGGGTTTTCCCCCCCTCCTTGGGCCGGTAGCGGATGTTGGCCCGCCGGGCCTGGAAATCCTCAAAATTGCTGCAGGAAGAAATTTCCCGGAAAACGCCCTGGCCGGGAAGCCAGACTTCAATATCATAAGTTTTGCTGGCTGAAAAGCCCAAATCTCCGGTGCACAGGTTGACGACCTGGTAGTGGATGTTCAGCTTCTGCAGAATGCTTTCGGCGTCGGCCAGCAGTTTTTCCAGCTCTTCGTAGGAATTGTCCGGGGCGGCGAATTTTACCAGCTCCACCTTGTTGAACTGGTGCTGGCGGATCAGGCCGCGGGTATCCTTGCCGTAGGAACCGGCTTCCTTGCGGAAGCAGGGGGTGTAGGCGGTGAAATAAACCGGCAGCTCATGGGCCTCGAGGATTTCATTCTGATAGATATTTGTAACCGGCACTTCCGCTGTGGGCACCAAATAGTAGTCCAGACCTTCCAGCTTGAACAGGTCGTCGGCAAACTTGGGCAGCTGGCCGGTGCCGGTCATGGAGGTTTTGTTGACGATAAACGGCGGCAGCACCTCGGTGTAGCCGTGCCGCGTGGTGTGTTCATCAAGCATGAAGTTGATCAGCGCCCGTTCCAGCCGCGCCCCGGCGCCCCGGTAGAGGGTAAAGCGGGCCCCGGTTATTTTGGCGCCCCGCTCAAAATCCAGAATGCCCAGCTGCTCGCCCAGGGTCCAGTGGGCCTGGGGCTCAAAATCCAGGGAAGGACGTTCTCCCCAGGTGCGGACCACCGGGTTGTCTTCTTCACCGCTGCCCACCGGCACGCTTTCGTGGGGCATGTTGGGAATCATGTGGATCAGGGCGTCAAGCTGGGCGTCAAGCTGGCTGATTTGGGCGTCCAACTGCTTGATTTCCCTTGAAACTTCACGCATTTCCGCGATCTGGGCGCTGGCGTCCTCTTTCTGCCGTTTTAAAAGAGCGATGCTGTCGGAGCAGGTATTGCGCTTGTTTTTCAACCCTTCAACTTCGGTCAGCAGCTGCCGTCTTTTGGTGTCGATGGAGCGAAATTCACTCAAATCCACATCGGTATTTCGATTCTGCAGCATCTGTTCGATGCTGTCCAAATTGTTGCGAATGAATTTGAGGTCAAGCATAACATCATCCCGAGTAGGCGGCTGGCGCCGGTTGAAAAAATGAAGGGTATATATACTATCTCTATTTTTCTCTTGTCAATAAATTTCTCGCGGCTTAAAAAGTTGGACTGCAGGTTGCCATCTTAAAAATATCCTTTTAAAAACAATAGGATATTGTGCTGTGGATGATGTCGAACATAACATGCAATCCCGGAGAATTGCACCCTTGGCGCTTGAAATTTTCCTGTTTATTGACAGTGACCGGCTGAATGGAGTATATTCTTCTTTGCCTGACAACAGGTCCTTTCGGAGGTGTTGACGCTCTCGAACTTTGAGAGCTCGGCTTAACCGCTTGTTTTTCCAGAACTTTGCTGAAAGTGCCGGTCAGGAAGCATGCATTTCCGGGTAAGCATGCATGTGCTTTGCCGGCTTCGCCAATCACCGCTAAACTGCTTGTTCCTGAGTGCCATGATCCAGGTTACCTGTGCCGATTCCCGCTTCCCTCTGCAGGCCGTTGTCATCCCCATGGGGGAAGATTTGCTGCTGAGTATTACTGGGGGAACCCGGCCTCATCTGGGAGGGATATCCCTGGTTGATGGTTCTCCAGGGCAATTTAGCGAGCAAGTGCTGGTTTTGCCGGGACACCGAGAGGATGAACCGGCCCTCGCCGTCGGCCGACAGGTTGCCCAGGCGACGGGAAAAGTCGTGGCGGTGGCGGTGGGCATCCACTGGGACAATCTGACCAGGCGGGAAATCGAAGAAATTCGCCGGAACTGGCAGCGGTTGGCCGAGATGATTATTGATCGCCTGGCCGTGGAAGCGGAAAATCAAACAGGCCGGTTGAATGAAAGCTGATCGCGAAATCTTTTATCGGAAAATCAGCAGTGTCCGGTGTACTTTTTGCGATGATCGGCTTCTTTTTACTTTACAGGCGGTTAATAAATACGATATAAATAAAAGAAGTATAGTTTTAACAACCGGTATTTGTGGATGCTCCAACTCCTTATTGCTCCCCTGACATCGTCACCGTGCGCTTTCACTGTGTCTCACGTTCAGGTTTTACTTTGAAGCTTTTTTGCAGGGCCGGCTGTTTTGGGAACTCACAGC
>JAOZRP010000371.1 GCA_029940125.1 bacterium | reverse complement strand
CTGCTGATGATTTTTCTTGTTTTTTTGTGCAGAAAATAACCTGTAAGGCACTAAACCAACCGTAGACTGCTCATCCGGAAGCACCAACTTCCGAACAAAAGCCATTTAATCCTGCAAAGCATCACGGATTTCAGCAAACCGGGTGTGAATTCCGGCATCAACCTGACCCACCGGCGTCTCCAGAATGCAGCTCCCCCGCTCCAATCCTTCACTGGACACCAGCTGCACCTGCTCCAGCTGTTCAAACTCGGACTGCAAAGCCGGCAGCAGATTCTGAAGAACCTGGCAGTCATCGGGATGGACCTTCAAGGTAATGGGACCTTTAGCCGGCATTTCCCTGATCGTTTCACGGGCGATAGCAGCTATAGCTTCAGGATGCTGTACCAATTCCTGGTGCACAATCTTTCTGGCAATGGCAATGGACAAATCAAGCAACTGGGTTTCATACTGCTCCAGCAAATCCTGCTTCAGGGAAACAAACCCGGCCAACATCTCGGCCAGGCTGTGCACCTGGGTCACGACCTGCTCCTCACCCCTTTTCAATCCCTCCTGAAAGCCCCTGTCTTCCGCTTCCCGACGGATCTCCAGAGCCTTTAATTCAGCCTGCTTTACCAGCTCTTCAGCCTGTTTCTCCGCTTCAAGCTTCATCTGGTACAGCTCTTGTTCCTGCTCTTTTTTAAATTTTTCCAACTGGTCAAGCAGCCGCTGGCGGGTATTTTCAAGATTCTGGGAATCCTTAATATCCCGATCCGGCCTGGCCTGTTCAAACACCGCCGGCAGAAAACCCTTCAGCGAGTGGAACAAAGGATTTTGGGACCCTTTCTCAGCGTTTTTATCCAGGACCGGGAAGCTGAATTCATGGAGGGTAGAGGGTGAAAAAGTTCTTTCATCCTTCGAATCATCATCGGCAAAATCATACTGGGAAAATGGAGGATTGCGGCCATCCTGCTCAGACAACGATATCACCTCCACCACCACCCGTTGCAATGACGATTTTACCCTCTTCTTCCAGTTTGCGGGCCACTTTTACAATCACCTGCTGGGCTTTTTCCACGTCGGTAAGTCTTACCGGCCCCAGGGACTCAAGATCGTCCTTAACCATCGACGCCGCCCGCTGGGACATATTGGAAAAGATTTTTTCCTTTACCTCTTCGGTGGCCGTTTTCAAAGCCAGCAATAAATCTTCATTGTTGATGGCCTTCAAGATTGATTGGATGCCACGGTCATCCACGTGGATTAAATCATCAAAAGTAAACATCAGTTTTTTGATGTCGTCCGCCAGGTCAGGATCATTTTCTTCAATGACTTCCATAATGCTGGCTTCGGTATTCTTGTCCAGGTTGTTGATCAGTTCGGAAACCACCTCCAACCCTCCCAGGCTCTGGCTTTCCGTTCCCCCCGTGGTTTTCAGCTCACTTTCAAGAACATTTTCAATTTCATTAATCATTTCCCGGGGAACCCGGTCCAGGCTGGCGATGCGCAGCACCACGTCAGCCTGGATGCCTTCCGGCAACAGGCTGATAATCTGGGCCGCCTTTTCCGGTTCCAGATGGGCCAGGATCAGGGCAACGGTCTGGGGATGCTCGGCTTTGATAAAGGAAGCGATAACCCGGGGATCCACATGGGCCAGGCTGCCAAAGGGCTTCTGCAGCAGGGAGTCACTGACCTTGTCCAGGAAATTCTTGGTTTTTTCCTCTCCCATGGTTTTCTGGAGGATATTTTTCAGATAATCCTTGCCGCCGTAAAACATGGCCTTGGTTCCAGCAGCGGAAACGAATTCATGGGCAATCTTTTCGGTAACTTCACCAGGCACGTTGCCCAGTTGGGAAATCTCCCGGCTGATCTGCTGCAGCTCAAACTCGGTAAAAGTTTCCAGGACCTTGGGAGCAATTTCCTCTCCCAGACCCAGCAGCAGGATCGCCGCCTTCCGGCGCCCGATCAGATCATTCCCTTTATTCTTGCCGGCCATTGCGCATTCCTATTTCACTTCCATCCAGAAACCAGACACCAGCCAGTGTTCATCCGGAAATATTTATTCCCGATGAACGCTTTCAGCGATCAGCACTCAGCTTTCAGTAAAACATTGAAAAAAACAACCAGTTAAACTAAAAGCCAAAGACTGACAGCTAACAGCTCATCCGGAACCGATAGTTTCCGGATGGACACCAGTTAGCTTGACTGTTCCTTTAACCACATTTTGATAATTCTGGCAACTTCATCGGGATTGGAACGGGCATAATCCCGGATTTGATCCATCATGGTTCGTTCTTTTTTGATTTCCACCCGTTCAACCACCTCTTCGGCCATTTTCCCCATCCCCCCGGCGGCGCTGGCCCGCTGACCGGAAGCGGAAAGCTGCCGGCCGATAAAAGACAGCAGGGGTTTCAAAACCTTCAGGTACAGGATCAATAATCCCAAAACCAGCAGGGCATAGCGGCCGACCACCATGAGCAGATGATAACGCTCGGCCCATTTCATCGCCTTGACCTCTTCCGCCATGGAGGCCGTATCGAAAGGAACACAGGCAACCTCAACCTGGTCTCCCCGTTTTTTATTGAAGCCAATGGCCTTTTTCACCAT
>JAOZRP010000064.1 GCA_029940125.1 bacterium | reverse complement strand
AGAATGAGCGAGAGCCATGCCGAAACATCCTGATTCCTGATTTGGGTTGCGGGCGTCAAGCCCGCCTTGGCTGTTACGTGCCAGGACATCGTGGACAAAAGTTCTGTGACCATCGAATAGACACCTGTCATTCTTCTGAACATCATGCTCATTCTGGAGGTGTTCATGAAGGATGAAATGGAACAAAAACGTATTCACGCTGTACGGCGTTTCAGGTCCGGTGAAAAGCTGATTGAAGCATACCTAAAATGGTCGGAGAATTGCAAGATTTTTCTCCTTCACTTTTATGCCTGGACATTAAGCAGCCCGGGAAGATCATCAAGAAAATTCTCCTGCCGGAATGCCTGCAGCCGGGATGCAGAAACACTTTCCACCCTGATGCTGACTTTCTTCGCAAGCAGGCCGGCCAGATGCTGCTGTACGTCAGGGACCTGCTTCCACAATAAATCCTGCTGTTTTTTTCCGTTGACCTGGATGGAAATCACCGCTTCTTTGCTCATCATCATGATCCGGGTGCCGGTGCGGCCAAAATCAGGAAACTCCAGGTAAAAGCTCAGGGTTACCAGCGGCTCCATTTCTTCTCCCTGGGAACCTTTTTCCTGCTGTTTGATCTTCAGCCAAACATCCAGTTCATGCTCAGGCAAGAAAAGGGGGAAAATCAGAAACAACCCGTTGAACTGCTTGATCCCGACATTGTTGTAAAATTGATTCAAGGTCACCAGGGAAAGCGAGTCCTGAATAAGGGAGGCAAGCTTCGCCACTTCTTCGCTCTGAGGTTGACCGGCCAGCCAATGAGCGGCCTTCAGCAGTTCACCCTTCAGGTTCTGATTCAAAAATGAGGAAAGATCCCGGGCCAACAAGTTCTCCTGTCCATAGTTTGTGGTTCCCAACTGTTTTTCCAGCGTCAACCCCAAAAACTCCGGCAGCCGCTGCATTTCCATCCCCAGCCTTCCCAAGACCTTTTCACCGGAAAACATTTCCAAAGCCTCCAGCAAACCGGCAGGAAGCGAGTCACCTGCCTCCGGCAGCAGGGCCGCCAATTCTCCCAGCCGACCGGCAAAAGAATTCGGTTGGTCCAGCAACAGAAGCAAAGCTTCGCGCAGCCCGGGAGGAAGATTCGGCGCCACATCCAGCAGCCGGATGGTAACCACGGGAGAAACCCCCACCACTGCCGCCGGATGAACGCTTCCCGGAGCAAGCGACATGCCCCCTTCGGCAACCAGCCTGGCTCCATTCAATTCAACCAGCAAACGGCCGTTGTCAAGATTTTCCAAAATCTTGACTTCCACCTGTTTGCCAAGCAGGGCCAGCAAACCCTCCCGATCACCGGGAGAAAGCTGCGGCTCCAGGCGCAGCATGGCGGACTGGGCCGCCGGGGTCATGCCATTAATCTGTAAGGAAGCCATATTTTTCTCAGCTTTTTCTTCTACTCCAACCGGCGCAGACCAGTGGGATAACGTCTGGCCAGGTCAACGTATAAATCCTTGCCGTAGTTCCAAAAATCCCGATGGCGCTCGCCAACCCGCCCGATTTCCCGGGCCGGATTGCCGGCGACGATAACGCCGGCAGGGATTTCTCTGCCGTTGGGAACCACCGCCCCTTCGGCAACAATGGCCCCGGCACCAACGGAAACCCCGAAGGACAGGATCGCCCCGATGCCGATTACCGCCCCGGTGGCAATATGGGGACAGTGAACCATGGCCCCGTGGCCGATGGTCACCCGCCGCTCCAGTTCACAGGTGGTCCTGGGATTGATGTGAATGATGGCCCCTTCCTCGACCGCCGACTGGGCGCCAATAATAATCGTACCGTAATCACCCCTCAAAATGGCGCCATGGCCGATATACACCTGGGGAGCAATGCGCACGTCCCCGATAACGATAGCGGTTTCGCTGACGTAGGCGGCCTCGTCAATATCCGGCCGCCGCCCTTCAAACTCATAAATCGGCATAATTCCCTTTCTCCTTAACGTAACTTTCTGACTTGCATGGCCAGGGACGTTCAATGAGACGCTTGGTCCAGGTCCCGGTGGCTTACAATGACAACCACGTCATTTACCGTTGCAATATTCATTACTTCCTGTTAGTGAAAACTGATGCGAAACATTATTCATCAGCGCATAAAGGAAATAATTCCTCAAATCGTTTCCTGGCGGCGCCACCTGCACCAGCAT
The DNA here is from genome assembly GCA_029940125.1 of bacterium. GTDB lineage: Bacteria > Desulfobacterota > Anaeroferrophillalia > Anaeroferrophillales > Anaeroferrophillaceae > DQWO01. The sequence goes on along the minus strand of JAOZRP010000064.1, from coordinate 7,588 downwards.
CCGGAACTTTCCGGGCGGGAAGAGGCAACGGCGGCCATGATCAGTGAAGTCCTGAGCCGCCACGGCATTCGCCACCAGAATAACGTCGGTGGCCATGGAATCGTTGCCTGGCTGGACAACGGCGGGCAGGAGCCGGCAATCGCCTTTCGCGCCGACATGGATGCCCTGCCGCTCGCCGATGCTAAAAAATGCCCCTACACATCCCGGCACCAGGGAGTCATGCATGCCTGCGGCCATGACGGCCACACGGCGGTACTCCTGGGCCTGGCGGTTGCCCTGGCCCCGATAGCCCGGCAGCTGCCGCACCCGATCACCCTGATTTTTCAGCCGGCCGAGGAAACCGGCCAGGGGGCCCGGGCCATGCTGGCCGAAGGGGTGCTTCAAAACCCTCCCGTCAAATCAATATTCGGTTTCCATTTTTTTCCCCACCTGGAAACCGGCCAGGTTGCCCTCAACCGGGGACCCGTCATGGCCGCCACGGACTATTTTTCCCTGGAAGTTCACGGAACGGCAGCCCACGCCTGCTACCCGGAAAAATCGACGGATGCCATCCAGGCCGCAACCAGCCTGATAACCGCCGTCAACTACCTGATGACCAAAGCCAGGAACCAGGTGGACCCGGCCCTGGTTTCCATCGGCACCATCCATGGCGGAACGGCGGCCAATATCATCGCCGACCAGGTAGCCGTTACCGGCACCATTCGAACCTTGTACCCGGACCAGCGGCGTGAACTGCTGCAAAAATTCCGGCAGCTTCTCGAAGATTTGGCCGGAGCCTACGGAGCCCGTATTTCACTAACTATCGACCAGGTTGCCCCGGCACTGATCAACGATCCCCGACTCGCGCGACATATGATCAGACTGTTGGAAAACATTCCGGAAATAACCGCGATAGATTCAACTGACAAACCGGTGCTGGGGGGTGAAGATTTTGCCTATTTTGCCCACCAGGTTCCGGGATGCTATATGAAAGTCGGCAGCGGCAACCAGGAAAAGGGCATCATTCACCCCCTGCACAGCAGCCTGTTTGACCTGGATGAAGAAGCGCTGACGGTAGCGGCCCACATTCTGGCGGCGCTGGCTGCTCACCCCCTCGACATCCCTTCCTCGACAAAATAATCTCCCGGCTGTTTTTCCTCGCTGAACAGGATATGATAGACTTCCTCCTGATCATGGCTGCGCACCACCCGTTCCACCACTTCCGGACGACTCATAACTTTGGAGATCTCCGCCAGCACCAGCAGGTGGTCGCGAAAGCATCCTTCCGGAATAATCATCAAGATGATAATCCTGCTTTTGCCCCCATCCAGGGAGTGAAAATCGATTCCTTCAGGCTTGACCCCCATCACGCCCATGATCGACCGCCCCTGGCTGATGGTGCCGTGGGGGATGGCAATACCTTTGCCGATGCCGGTGCTCAAGGATTTTTCCCGTTCAATGACGGAAGACAGCAGGGCCTGGCGCTGTTCCGCCGCCAATCCATAAACCTTAATGGCATAATCCACCAGTTCTTCAATAACCGCCCATTTTTCCACCGATTTCAAGGGGATGACAATCCCCCGGCGGGGTACGACGCCGAACAGCCGAGCGCCCTCCTGGCCGGCTTCGCCGGTATGCACCAGTACCTTTTTGACGATGAGCGGCCCGGCCAACTCGCTGATCACAATGGAAGCCAGGACAACCGCGGTAATCAACGGTTCATAAACGGCAAAAAGCTGGTTTTCCTGCACCGCCACCAGCAGGCCAATGGCCACCCCGGCCTGGGGAATCAGGCAGAAGCCCAGATGATTGCGCACCACCGCCGGAAAGCGAACCAGGAAGGAGGCCAGCCAGGAACCGGCCAGCTTGCCGCCATAGCGGGCCAGGACGTAGGCAACGCCCAGAAGCCCCATGTGAGGGAGGAGAGCAACATTCAGGTGAGTACCGGCCAGGGTAAAAAAAGAAATAAAAATCAATGGTTCAAGATCATCAAGCGCCGTAAGAATTTCCCGGCGCAGCGGCGAAAGGTTGCTGATCAGGAAACCTACCGTCATGTTCGGCAGCAGGGGTGAAATATGCAGCCAGGATGAAATGCCGGTGGTAAAAAATATAGCCAGCATAATGCTGGCCACGTAATGACTTTTTTCCCGCATCCATCGGGATAAAAACAGCAGCGCCGCGCTGACCAGGGCTCCAAGAAGCAGGGAAAGGCCAAGAACCCGGCTGACATCCAGCAGCAGGACATGCAGGGAAGCGGCATCTCCCCCCAACATTGCTCCGCCAACCTGGAAAGAAACCACCACGTAGAGAACAATGGCCAGAACGTTGTCCAGGGCGACCACAGCCAGCAACGTGTTTACCAACCGCCCCTTGGCCTCGGTTTCCCTGATCACCGCCAGGGTAGCGGCCGGAGCGGTTGAAACCGCGATGCAGGCCAGCAGCATGGATATTCGCCAGTCTCCCAATAAAAAACGGGCAATAAAAAAAACCGCGGCAAAGGCGCCAAAAACCTGCAGCAAGGCAACCAGAAAAAATTGGAATTTCTCCCCGGCCAGACGTTTGATGCGCAGATGAGCGGCAATCGTTACCGCAATCAGGCTGAGGGCGATTTCCGAAACCGGCTGCAGGGTCTGGTAGACCATTTCGTGGCTGAGCAGCTGACAGGCATACGGGCCGATCAGCACGCCCACGACGATGTTTCCGGTCACCGAAGGCAGGCGAAAACGCCTGGCAACCAGTCCGCCAAGCATGCCGGCAGCCACCAGAAAACTCACCGCTAAGATAGCATTCATGGGGTGCATTAATCCTTAAGGAAAACCGGATCGTTTCCAGTTAAAAACCGTATTGCCCGGTTAGGAACCTGCATATAGTCACTGGTACTGTTTTCAGCCTTTTCTGGCGCTCGCTTGCCTGCGCAGCTTTAACATGACCATCTACTGGCCGCGACGGTTTTCCTGTCCGGCATGGCGTTTGGCCAGGTTTATTTCGGCATCTGAGGGACGGATATAAAGCGGCAGAACCAGAGCGCGGTCGGTATTTTCCCCGTCTGTTTCGCGATCAGCACCTGGCAGCAGTTCATTCACCAGAGCCAGGTTCATCATGCCCGCAGGCAGCCCCAGCAGATGGAGCGGTTCCGCCGCTGCCGCCGTCAGATCACCGCGATAGCCGTCCACTCCCGGCCCCACGATCAGCGCATCGGCAGTCTGAAGCCGGGAAACGACCACCTCGGGATCATCAACGGCATAGTCGCTAATTTTTTTCCAGCTGCCGGGGCCGCCGGTGGCATACAGGGCCCAGTACAGCTGCCCTTTGCGGGCGTCAACCACCGGGCAGACCACCCCCCGCCACCAGGAAAACTGCAATGCCATCAAGTCAAGATTAACAAAGGAAAAGAGCGGCACTTTCAAGGCCATGGCCAAACCGTTCATTGCCGCGATGCCAATTCGCAGTCCGCTGAAAGAACCCGGCCCCCGGCAGACCACCAGCTGATCAAGCTCCTCACGGTCAATACCGGCACATTGCAGCACCGTTTCAATCGCCGGCATCAGACAGTCTGAATGGGTAGTGTGAACTGTCTGAATCAGTTGAGCACGAACCGTAGAATTTTCAAGAACGACAACGGAAGAAAGGGAGGTGCTGCTGTCAACGGCCAAAGTGTACATAAGCAGCTATCCGGAAAAAATGCGGGTCAAATCATTGTAAAAGACATAGATCATCAGCGAAATAAGGATAAACAGGCCAACCTGCTGAGCAATCTCCATTTTTTTCATGCTCACCGGCTTTCCCATCACCATTTCAATAAGAATGAAGACAATATGGCCGCCATCCAGCACGGGAATGGGAAAAAGATTGAGAATCCCCAGGTTGATGCTGATAATGCCCATGAAATAAAGCAGGTTCAGCAGGCCCGCCTTGGCCTGCTGGCCGGCCATCTGGGCAATCATGATCGGGCCGCCCAGGGTTTTGGCCGGAATAACCCGTTCAATCAACTTCAAAAAACCCACCAGGGTCAGTTTAATGATGTCCCAGGTTTCCTTCACGCCCTGAAGCAGGGCTCTGCCCGGCGGGTATTTCAGGATGTCCGTCTCGCCGGCGGCGGTAATTCCGATGACATAGGTCACCACCGTCTCGCCAAAGATGTTTTTCGTTTCTATTTTCCGGGGCTGAACCTCGAAGGTTTCCGTCGCGTCGCGCCGCTCAACCGTCACCGTCAACAGCTCGCCGCGGCTCTTCTTGATCATGGTTGACAATTCATCCCAGCTGTGAATCGGATGGCCGTTGACCGCCAACACCTTGTCGCCGGCCTTGATGCCGACCGTAAAAGCCGGAAAATCCGGCTTCACCTCGCCGATCCTGCTGTTCAGCAGCGGGACGCCATAAACGTAAACCACGGCGAAAATCAAGGCGGCAAAAATAATATTGGTAAAAGGGCCGGCAAAAACAATTGCCAGGCGTCGGGAGGGCTTCTTGGCCGCGTAGGAAAAGGGACGTTCTTCTTCCGACAAGTCATCATCGCCGTCTTTCCCCTCGCCAAGCATTTTGACATAGCCACCCAGGGGAACGGCGGAAAGAATGTAGTCGGTTTCTCCCTTTTTGACGCCAAAAACCTTTGGACCAAAGCCCAGGGAAAAGACCAGCACCCTGACGCCGCAGAGCTTGGCCACCAGGAAATGCCCCAGTTCATGGACAAAAATCAATATCCCCAGAACAACAATAGCTGAAACCACATTATACATACATCAACAATCCATTTCTGGTTTCCATCCGGAAGCTGATTTTTCCGAATGGGCGGTTACCGGCAGCACTGGTCAGTTATTCAGCTCCCATGGACAACCTGATCTCACGATCATAATCAAGGACTTCCTGGATTGAGGAAAAGCGGCATTCCTCAACCGAAGCAAGTACCGTCGCCACCTGTTCCGTGATCTCAAGGAAGCCGATTTCCCCGGCAATAAACCGGGAAACCGCCATTTCATTGGCGGCATTCAAAGCCACCGTGCCGCTGTCCCCCAGGGTCAGGGCCTGGTGGGCCAGGTCCAGGGCCGGGAAGCGCTCGCCGTCCACCGGGTAAAAATCAAGATGGCCTTCCCGGGCCAGATCCAGCACCGGGAAGTCAAGCTCCAACCGTTCACCGGCATTCAAGGCATAGGCAATGGGAAGGCGCATGTCGGGAAGAGCCAGATGGGCAATGACCGATCCATCGCAGAATTCCACCAGCGAATGCACGATGCTCTGGGGATGGATAAGGGCGTTGATTTTTCCCGGCTCCTCTTCAAAAAGCCAGCGGGCCTCGATAATTTCCAGGGCCTTGTTCATCATGGTGGCCGAATCAATGCTGATCTTCGGCCCCATCTCCCAACGGGGATGCTTAACCGCCTGTTCCGGGGTAATATGAACCAGTTCCGCCTTGTCCAAGCGAAAAAACGGCCCGCCGGAAGCGGTCAGGGTCAAGCGCCGCAAAGCCGAACGCCGCTCACCGCGCAAAGACTGCCAGATGGCCGAATGCTCACTGTCCAGCGGCAGGATTTCACCCTGATGCCGCCGGGCGGTTTCGTTGAGCAGCCGGCCGGCCATCACCATGGACTCCTTGTTGGCCAAAGCCACTTTTTTCCCAACCCGCAGGGCCTTGTAGGTGGGCCGCAGGCCAACGGCCCCCACCACCGCCAGCACTACCAAATCCGCGGCCGCCAGCGTGGCAACATGATCCAGTCCATCCGCTCCCCAGACAATATCGGGATGATAGTCAGACCGGCGGAGTTCCTTTTCCAGCTGTTCCGCCAATTCAGGGGTTTGAATGGAAACAACTTCGGGCCGGAATTCCATCGCCTGCTGAACCAGCTTCGGCAGGTTCCCGCCGGCGGCCAGGCCGCAAATCCTGAAATTATCGGGAAACCGCCGCACCAGGTCAAGGGTGTTTTCACCAATGGAACCGGTTGACCCCAGGATTGACAAATTCTTCATCCAGCCACCAGCCATATGCCGTAATAGATGACCGGCACGGCAAACAGAACGCTGTCCAGCCGATCCAGCAGCCCCCCATGGCCGGGAATAATCATCCCGGAATCCTTTAAACCGGCAGACCGCTTCAGCGAAGATTCAAACAAATCCCCCAGCTGCCCCACCACGTTGGCAACCATTCCCAAACCCAGAATAACCAGCCATGGCAGAGACACCAGGCCGGTTGCCGCCAGCAGCAGGCTGAAAATCCCGGCGCCGATGACGCCGCCGACGCTGCCCTCGATGGTTTTGTTGGGACTGATGTTTGGTGCCAGCTTATGCCTTCCCCAGGCTTTTCCCGTATAAAAAGAGAAAGCGTCGCCTCCCCAGGTCACCAGGAAAACCATCGCCACCAGGCTGCGGCCGTCAGGCAGGTCCCACACCAGCAGCAGGTGGCTGAGCAGCAGGGGAAGATACACGGTAAAAAGCAGCAGCCTCCCCAAAACGGACAAATCCTTGCCATCGCTGCCCAGCGGCAAAACCGCCAGGGACAGAATCATGATCACCAGCACAAACATGCCGGCCATGCCAACCATGCCTCCCCAACAGGAGGAAGCCGCCAGGGCGAAAGACAGGGCAAAGGTCAGCCATTTCAACTTCCCGCTTTCATCGGGACAGAGGATCCACCACAATTCGTTCAGGGCCAGGGCCAGGGCACCCGCTAGAAGTAAAAAAAACAACCATTTAGGCGCCAAAGCCAGTACGGCAATGAACAGCGGGATAAACACCGCGCTGCTGTAGACCCGGGAAGTCTGCAGGTAGCGTTTCCAGGAATCCTGCGTGCTCATGACAACTGCTCGCTTATCATGCCAAAACGCCGTTCACGGTGCTGGTAGTCCAAAAAAATTTCCTCCAGTTCAGACTCGGCCAGATCAGGCCACAGGGTTTCGGAAAAGTACAGCTCGGCATAAGCAGCCTGCCAGAGCAGGAAATTGCTCAGTCGATATTCACCGCCGGTGCGCAGGATAAGATCCGGATCCGGCAGACCGGCAGTATCCAGATAGTCATGAAACGTTTCGGGGGTCAAGGCGGCAAGATCCTTCCCCCCGGATTCCAGTTCCTGAAAAAAATGTTTCATGGCCCTGATGATTTCATCCCGGGAACCGTAGCTGAGGGCCAGGTTAAGAACCATGCCGGTACAGGAAGAGGTTTTATCCATCGCTTTTTTTAACTCGGCCCGGACCACGGGCTCCAATCGGTAAAGCTGGCCGATGGCCTGCAGACGAATATTGTTTTTGATCAAGCGGGCCGTTTCCCGGCGCAGGAAAAGCCGCAGCAGCTTCATCAACGCCCTGACTTCCAGGGCCGGGCGCCGCCAGTTCTCGGAAGAAAAGGCATATAAAGTCAACACCTGAATCCCGGTTTTGGCGCAATACTCAACCGTCCGCTCCACCGCCTTGATCCCGGCTTCATGGCCCTTGATCCGCTGCAGCTGCTTTTTTTTGGCCCACCGGCCGTTGCCGTCCATAATAATGGCCACATGCCGGGGCATCTTATCGCGATCCAGGGTTTTCCGCATATACATCCACCAAGGTACTGGTAAAAATCCAACGGGTACTTATTCGAAAACGTTCATTTGCTGATGGACGCCTTCAGCGATCAGCAGTCCGCT
>JAOZRP010000370.1 GCA_029940125.1 bacterium | reverse complement strand
AGCCCAAATGAACTCATGGCTTCCCCCCATGGCTGCTTCGTCGTTTCCGATACCCCTGCCCTTCCAGCATTCTTTCAATCGCGGTCAGCAGTGGCTCACGCATGAAGCGTAAAGGTTTGCCCGGGATGTGAGGAAGTTTTCCTGATTGACAGAGTTTCTGGATATAGCCCCGGCTCCAGCCGGTCATCGCCATCACCTCATCGGTAGTCAGCAATAACCGTCTTTCCTGGTCCAGGAGGCTTTCCAGCCGGTCAAAACCATCAGGATTTTTCTCGATGAAATTGACAATCCTGGCAATGGCGGCCATCGTGGTCTGGTCAAGTTCCGGCATCATTGATCACCAGCAGGCCTTCGCTATCAAGCAGGGTGGCAATTCGCCGGGTTTCGTGGGCATCCCGCCGCCGGCCCAGTTCCCCGTTCACGGTTTTGTAGAAGGTTCGCCGGTTAACGCCGTGTGCCTGGCACCAATGGGAAACATTGACGCACTTGGCATGCATGCGGTCCAAGGTCTTGGAACCATTAATTTTACCACTTATTTCAGCAGAGTTAATTTTCATTTGACTTTACCCCATAGATGTATTACTGTGCATTATTGCGAATTAAGTTGATAAATCAGGGTGTTTTCATCAAATACAATTTGTTCCGTGATTTCAATTAGTTGCAGGATTAATTAATTATTACAAGTATTTATCTGGCACTTGCCATTCTATGCGGTTAAAAACATCTTAACACGGCTTTATCAGTGGGAAAAACGGGCACCAATCGGAATCATTAAGAAAATGGGGCTCAACTGGCCTGATGAGACATAGTAAATATCAACTTAGTTAAATTGTCAAGGGGAAAAAGATGACTGAAATGGAAAATTTTGGTGCCCGGCTCAGGAAAGTGAGGAAGGAATTGGGTTTGACCCAAAAAGAATTTGTTGCCCCCATTGGAATCAGCGGCGCCTACCTGTCAGATATGGAAAAAGGGAAAAAATTTCCCTCGATGCCGATTCTGCAGCTGATGACCGTCAGGCACCAGATCAACCGGACCTGGCTGGAAAAGGGCAAAGGCCCCATGTTTGCCTGGCAGCAGTCATCTCCCAGCAAGGAAACGAGACTTACGCCCAGACAGCTTGAAGCTCAAAGCCATGACGGCTATGCCTACCTCCCCTCCTACAAAGGCCAGAGCGATCTCAATAAACCCGATGAGATCGTTGACAGCCTGGCTTTCAAGAAAAGCTGGCTGATATCGGAAATGCGTTTGAACCCGGCAGACCTCTACCTGCTGAATGTCGAGGATGACTCCATGGCTCCCTGCCTCAGCCCGGGGGATCTGATTTTAGTGAACCACCAGGAATCAAAGGTGATAAGGGACGGCATTTATGTGGTCAGGCTGGACGGCACCCTGCTGATCAAACGGCTACAAAGGCTGCCGGGAAACCAGGTCAAGGTCAGCAGCCAGAACAAAGTCTACGAGCCGTTTACCGTGGATCTGGACAAGCAGGCCGGAGATTTTATCATTATCGGCCGGGTGGTCTGGGCCGGCAAGAAAATGTAATCTTTCAGCTGGATATTTTTTGAAAAAAGGGGCTTTGTGTTGGTCAAACCAACAACAGCCATATGAAGGATTTTTGCCATGCCAACAACGTACAGGCCCCAAGGCCGAGGCTACCGGATCCAGTACACCCTTTACTTTCCCGACGGCACCAAGAAAACCAAGACCAAGGAAAGAAAAACCAAAATCCTGATTGATGAGCTCTACCGTCAAGTTGAAAACCTTGAAATCGGCAGCCGGCGGCAGGATCTAACCAGGAGGGAAATCGTTTCAGCTCTGCATGAGGGTTTGCTCACCCCTTCAGAAGCCAAAAAACTGACCGGGGGTGAAACGGTCGCCATCTATGACCTCGACAAAATCATGAAGCACTATGAAACCGCCAGCTCCATCGCCAAGACACCCTACGCTCACAAGGTCGACATGCGCCGTGCCCGGCAACTGGAAAAATGGCTGGGGGAAAGGTCGCTGATCAAGCTGACCGAAATTGACATCAGGGAATACATCCAGGGCCGCAAGAATGGAGAAATCACCTTCACCAACCGGGTTACCCGGTACCACCAGAAAGGGGTTTCGCCCAAAACCATCAAAAACGAGCTGCAGATTTTAAGGAAGATGATTGACACCGCCATTGAGCTTGGAATGACCAAAGTCAACGTGGCCAGGAACGTCAACATCCCGATCAAGTCGCACAAGGTCAGGAGAGCATTAAGCAAAGAAGAAATCAAAAAGATTGTTGCCACCGCCAGGGAAAACCGCTATCTCTGTCGAGGCTACATTTACGAAGTAGTCATGCTGGCCATCTACACCGGCCTGCGCCGGGGAGAGATCAGGAGTTTATGCTGGGAAGACATCCACCTGGACACCAGGAAAATCTACATCCAGGCCAAAATGATTGACGGGGAAGAAGAATTTACCACCAAAAATGGAGAAGCCAGCACGGTCAACATCCCCAACCGGCTTTACGAGGTGCTGGTCAATATGGAGAAAAAAGGCCCCTATGTCTTCGGCGGGGAAAAACCATTTCCACCCAATTTATTTTACAAAGGATT
>JAOZRP010000063.1 GCA_029940125.1 bacterium | reverse complement strand
GTGTTCAGATTATCAAATGCTGTTTGGTTGATGCTTTTCATTTTGATTCTCCATAAATTAATTGATCGTTTTTCACGTTTTTTTCCAGCTCTCTCTAAAAGAGATCCTTAATCGGGGTGATGTCGTACTCCTTGTTCTCTTTTTTCAATTTCAATATTTCACACAGGGCCTGATGCTTATCCCGGGTCATCGGCAAAAAATAAGCGATGACGATAGCTATGATCAGAAACAGCACGGGTGCTTCGTACATCAGCATTCTGATCCCCAACAGCGTCTCCGGCGTTTGAGTGACAGCCGGCTGATAGCCGACCCAGGCCATAATGATGCCGATGACCTGAAATGCTAAAGCACTGGCGATTTTCTGAATAAAGGCCATTACCCCGAAATAAAGGCCTTCCCGCCGCTGGCCGCTCATCAGTTCATCAACTTCGGTAACGTCCGGAATCATTGCCCATCCCAGCTGGTAAACCATGCATGCGCTGACAGCCCCGGATGTCACCAAGCCGATCCAAAAAATAGTCGAATCTTCCGGACCGGTGATCGTTAGTCCTAAGACAACGCTAAGCACTCCCCAGAAGGCAGCAAAGATAATGAAGGCAATGCGCTTGCTCTTTTTTTTGGCAACGTAATCGATTATCGGAAGATATATAAGACTGGCGGCAATTAATACGCCAAAGGCCATACCGCTCATACTCTCACCAAAGCCCATAACATAGGTAAAAAAGTAAAGTGCCGTGGATACCACAAAATTGAGCGCAATGATACTAAACATCCAGATCCCCAACGTGTATCGAAAGGTCCGATTTTGCCGGATCACATCGTAAATATCTCTTAACTTGAATCCGGTGTTTTCCGGGAACAGCTCATAGCCCCGGGTCGTACGCCAGGTTAGAAGGATGAGCAAAATGGAAATTGCGCCAAACACGGCGGCCATGGCCGACCAGCCGGCCGAGATACTCCCAAGCGCTTCTCCGAAAACTTGAACAAATACCATCGGCAAGGAGGTCGACGCCAAGGTAAAAATCTGCATCCACCACGACCGAAAGGTAACCAGGCTCATTCTTTCATTGTAGTCCTGGGTCATTTCCGCACCCAAGGCTTGATAAGGCACGTTCATCATGGTAAAAAAGGTAAAAAAGAGGACGACCATCGCCACGTGATAAGCAAACCCCAAGTGAAAATCGGTAAAAAGCAACCAGAGGGTGATACCGAAGGGCAAGGCCGAAATCAGAAGAAAGGGACGCCGGCGGCCTCGTTGGGACTTTAGATTATCCGAGATAATACCGACGAAAGGATCAGTGAAGGCATCCCAGAGGGTGGCAATCATCAGAATGGATCCGGCCAGGGCCGGGTTGATACCGACAGCGTCCGTCAGGAAGTACAACAAAAAAATATAAATAAGATTCCAAGACGAACTGCCGGCACCCTCTGCACTACCGTAACCTAATTTTATCCTGAAAGGCAGCTTGCCATTGCTTGATTTTTCCATTTTTTTCTCCTTTCTTAGTGATTGGCTTTTAGAGGCCTAGAATTCAAAGGTTGAATCCATATCATTGTCACTGATGACGACCACTTTATTGTGCGGTGGCAGCGGCTCTTCGTAAAACATCTTTGGGAGCCGGTCATCCTGGTTGGTAAAACCCGCCTTGCGGTTAAAATCACGCTCAGCTTTCAACACCTTTAACCCGAGTCCTTGCCAGTCATCCTCACCAAAAGCCTGGCCGGACTTGGCAGCTATCATTTGATACACATTCTGCATGCCCTCCGGGGTGGCCATCCCGGTCTGTGCAAAATCACAAAGGCCGATGGTGTCAACTACCGCCATATGGATCTGGGCATGACGTGAAGCTTCCACCTGGCCTGCGGCCGAAAATCGGTCAAGGGTTCCGCCGAATTCTTCCACGTTCTGGTCCACCACCCAGCCGGCGGTATGATCAGCGCCCATGGGGCTTGTGGCGTAGGTGACCGCCATTCCCTGAATGGCCCTGGGGTCATAGGCGGCAATGCTCTGGCCTTTGACCACCGGCACGCGATCATGGCTAAAGTGTTTGCCGACAGCAGCCGGGCCGTTGCCCAATATTTTTCCGAACTGGGTACCCCGGGCGACTTCTTCCACCATTTCGATGGCCGCTTTGGAATCGCCGAATTCCTTATAGCCGGCATCCATGGCCACGGCGATGGCGACCCCGGTGCTTATGGTATCCAGTCCGATGTCATCGCACAGGAAATCAAGCCGCGCTATGGCATCCAAATTTGCGTTGCCGATCATGCCCCCCATGGACCAGATGGTTTCATATTCCAGCGATGCGGTAATGTAATCACCGTGCTGATCCACGTATTCATTGGAGCAGTCAATGATGCACTGGGCGCAGCCCTTGTGGGTGGTTTTCCCGCCCCGCTTTTTTATAGTCTCCGCCATGGTTTCGCCGCTGATCTTGGCGGCATGTTCAAATCGGCCTTCGCGGGCATTGCGTGTCGGAAAAGCACCCACTGCATTGATGGTTTCAACCAAAGAAGCGGTACCGAATTCCGGCAGCACCACTCCGCTGAACTCGTCTGCTTTTACTGCTTTGGCATAGGCCTTTGCCGCTCCTTTAAAGACTTCCGGGTCCGCCAGTGGCTCGGCCGCTTTTCCGCCCCGGGTGACGATTAAGGCCTTAAGGCCTTTGGATCCCATCACTGCGCCCAACCCCCCGCGTCCCGCCGCCCGGCAGGGACGACCATCATTATCGGTGGTCTGGATCGAAGCTGCCGATAATAATAAATCTCCGGCAGGACCGACACAGGTAATACTAGTTTTATCACCGTATTCGGCGGCTAATTTTTCCACCAGGGCATAGGTTCGCATGCTCTTATACGGTGCTGCGTCAACCAGTACGGCCTGCCCGCTTTTATCGATTTTTAAGAAATAGCATTCTTCTTTTGCGGCTTGTCCTTCGACAATCACCGCGGTGATGCCCAAACTTGCCAGTGAAGACGAAACCGTCCCACCCACATTGCTTTCCTTGATGCCGCCGGTCAAAGGGCTTTTTGCGCCAACCGATAGGCGGCTGGTGTTGATAAGGGGAGTGCCGCTCAAGTAACCGGGAGCGAAAATGAGTTTGTTCTCCGGCCCCAGGGGGTTACAGGTAGCGGGCACTTCCTTGTTTATCATGATCGAAGTCAGTCCCCGGCCGCCAAGACCTGCATATTCTTGCGGAACATCTTCTGAATGGATATTTTTGGTTGACATATTTACTCTAAGAAATCTCATTGCAGCCTCCTTTAAGCCGGTAGCTTCGGTTAACCCGGGTGGAGCAGTAAGCTTCAGTGTCTGGATAGAACATCTTCGATCCGTTCTAAAGCCCAGTCAATAATATCTTTTGTAATGATAAGGGGCGGCGCAAACCGCAGTACGTGATCGTGGGTGTCTTTGCAGAGCACTCCCTTTTGTTTAAGTTTTTCACAATAATGGCGGGCGCCGCCTGCTTCTGCGAAAAACTCCATGCCGATCAAAAGACCCTTGCCCCGAACCTCCTTGATCTTCGGGTTTTTAATTTGTTTCAATCTATCCAGAAAATAGGTACCCATCTCAGCCGCATTTTGGACCAAGCCTTCTTCAATGAGAACCTTCAATGCGGCTCGGGCTACGGCACAGGCCAGAGGATTACCTCCAAAAGTGCTGCCGTGTTCTCCAGGCTGAAGCACGCCCAAAACCTCTGAAGTGGACAACACCGCGGAAACCGGATAGAAACCTCCGGCAAGGGATTTGCCGATAAGAGTCAAGTCGGCTTCAATCCCATCATGCTCTTCGGCCAGCAGTTTGCCGGTTCGGCCCAAACCGGTCTGGATCTCATCCAGAATCATGACCACGTTGTTTTTATTGCAAATAGACCTGGCTTTTTTGAGATAGCCTGCCGGCGGGATTATGATACCGGCTTCACCCTGGATCGGCTCAACAAGAAAGCCAACCGTATTGGGCGTGATGGCTTCTTCGAGGGCTTTCACATCACCGAAGGGAATTATTTTAAAGCCCGGCGTAAATGGTCCAAATCCATCTCTGGATTTTGGATCTGTGCTGAATCCGACAATGGAAATGGTTCGACCGTGGAAATTATTCTGACAGACAATAATTTCCGCCTGATCAGACGCAACTCCCTTGACTTTATATCCCCATTTGCGCACTGCTTTGACGGCTGTCTCCACCGCCTCCGCTCCGCTGTTCATGGGAAGGACTTTGTGTGAGTTCGTAACCTCACACAGTTCTTTGTAAAAGGGTCCGAGCTGATCGTTTCGAAACGCGCGCGAGGTCAGGGTCAATCTTTGAGCCTGTTCAATCAAGACGCGCATGATTTTCGGGTGGCAGTGTCCCTGGTTAACAGCGGAATAGGCGGAAAGGCAGTCGAGATATTTAACGCCGTCTACATCCCACACCCAGGCCCCCCGGCCACGGCTTAAGACCACCTGCAGTGGGTTGTAGTTATGTGCTCCGAAATCTTCTTCAAGCTTTATGTATTGGTGTTGATAACTCATTCCTCTCACGTCTGATTTAGATTTCATCTCCAGGCCCAGCAAGGTAGCGTATTAATAATCTATACAAATTGATCAATCAGTTAATTAGCGAGTCCCTGAATGATCCAATTGCCGTGGTTTTTAAACAGAGGCAAATTCTTGCCTCATCTTCCCTTATCGATCAACTGTGATAAATCGCCAGTTAGTGTCGCAACCGGGCGTAAATTGCTTCAAGGGCAAACCGTGCTGCCAGCAAGGCCCCTCGTTGCCCTTCGTCATACCGTGGGCTGAAACAACAGAGATCGAATCCCGAAATAGGCACGGTTTCGGTCGCTTTTCGTATCATCGTCAGAATCTCTCGCGGATTGAGCCCAGCTGCATCGGGGTATTTTTGAGCCGGACAGAAATTTGGATCGACGACATCAATATCGAGGGAGATGTATACTGAATCAACCGATTGTAAACGACTCGCGATCTGCTTGCAAACCGGTGAAATGCCCTGATCGTCAATCTGCCGCAACGGTATTATAAGGACATTATGTTCTCTTGCGTATTCGATCTCGTGATTTGATTGCCGCACACCGCGTGGTCCAACAATGATGATGTCTTCAGGTCGAACATAGCCTTCATCAATTAGAGTACGCCATTGAGAGCCGGCCCATAACGGTGGAGACGGATGCAAATCTAAATGGGAGTCAAATATAAGTACCGATAGACGTTCTGGCTTTCCTTTTTGTTTGCCTCTAATAAGCGGCAACGGTACAAGGTGATCACCCCCGAGAGTGATGGTAATTCCATCTGACCGCCCAACCTGTTCTGAGACATCTTCCGCACCTTCAAGAGTGTGGTTGCCCGCATCTATAATTTTAAGTCTTTCTGAAATATTGGTAAAATCTACTTCGGCAGCTATCCCCCCTTCGTGTTCCAGTGAATAAATCACGCTGGCTTGCCGAATTGCATCCGGCGCTTTGTCAGCGCCAAAGCGAGCATAAAAAGTTTCAGGTGGACGTGATCCTGGAGGGTAGAGCGTGTGACGATCAGCCACAAGTATGCCTTCATGTGGAACACCTAACAAGATAATATCCTTTGTATAGTCTTGCGAATGTGGCGCTTCGAAGAGAGTAGGAATCTCACCATGAAGCATTGGTGCTACGCCTCGT
This sequence comes from bacterium, assembly GCA_029940125.1. Classification (GTDB taxonomy): domain Bacteria; phylum Desulfobacterota; class Anaeroferrophillalia; order Anaeroferrophillales; family Anaeroferrophillaceae; genus DQWO01. The sequence goes on along the minus strand of JAOZRP010000063.1, from coordinate 4,123 downwards.
TCAGACATTTTCACCTCCCGGCTCTATACTGCCGTTCCACTGTTGGACCTTCTGTGTGATATCCAACCCTCGCCGGCGGAGTTCCGTAACGAATTGATCAAAGGGAACTTCCGAAGGTCCGACGATGCCCCGTTTTGATAGACGGCCGTCCATGATCATCTGGGCACCGATAGACATGGGATAGGCAACGGTACGCTGCATAGCGGTGTAGCCGGTTTTCAGATCTCGGTAATCTATGATCTGGCAGACTACTCTCGTGGGCTTGCCGTTTTTAATCCCCCGGGCATCAGCACGGATTAACGCCACGTCCCTTTCGTCCACACTGTAGTGAAACTGTTGCTGGGAGCCCAGAAGGGCTGCACAGAATTCCGCCGGGATGACATCGACGTTGTTCACTTTTACGGGTTCGATCCGGGTGAACCCGCATTTTACCATCTTTTCCCAGAAGGCTGCATGACCCGGCCAGCGACAGATAAAGCGCCCCAATGTCCTGGCACTTTTAGCAATGGCCGGGAAAAGTCTGGCCAATGATTCTCCGTCGCCGTTGACGAAACATTCAAGGGGACCTCCCATCTCTTTCAAGTCCAGGATGTGCCAGTTGCCAGGAACAAACATGCCATCAGCCGGGACTTCCTGGACCTTCCCGTTCTTAATAATTCGCCCAGGGATACTGTAGGAGCAGATGGTATCTATGATTGACCAGGTGAACTTATATCCGAGCGGATTTGCCTGTGACAACCGGTTTTCCGGAAAGCCCGCTCCGTAGGTATAAAGCACCTTCACTTCATCAAGCTGGCGCACAGTTTCCCCCGCAACGATGATGTCTAGTCCGGGGTCCATGCCGAATTCTTTCAGGATGGTCAACCCTTTCTCCTTGGCCTTCCGGTCCACTTCGGCCATCTGTTCCTGCTGCCGCCTCGCTCCTTCCGGGTCTTGGATACTCCAGTCAATGATGAAGACGGAACTCACCATGTGGGTTCCCGCTTCGACGGCAGCCTGGGCGACCTGCATGGTGTAGCGAACGGGCAACAACTCAACAACTACAGCGGCGCCCTCAATTAGATCACGAACCGCTTTCTGATCGTCTACATTTAGGCTGACGGGTTTGATCCTCGGATCTTCTATTTTTGCGATTTCCGAAATGAAATTCGGTCCTGCATCGGCCACCACCAAGTCGTCGAACTGCGCGGTCTTGATCAAGTCGTTCAAGACAGTCTTACCCATTTTGCCATAACCAAGTTGTACAATCTTCTTACTCATCGTGATCTGCTCCTAATCTTTATCGTACTTTTGAGACCCAATTGCTTTTTTCAACTATAACTAGCATCATTCCATTTCGTGTTTGTGCCCTTGTTGGCCGCTACTTTATTTTTCTCGTTTCTGAAAAACCCAATTCAGGCATACTAAGAGATAGTAAAAAGCCGATTGATCCATAAAAATGACACAAGTTATTAATTGAATAATCAATCAATAAGAGATTAAAAAAAAGCTTTATATCTCGTTTGCCTTTGATGTTAAATATTTGTATGAATTTGTAATTGCTGACCCCTGGATGCGATAAAAAATTTGTTTGTCGCATCGTTTAAATCTACGATGCTTTCAGAAAATCTTTAGTTAATTTCTTGGCATATTGTCCAAATAAGTTAAACGGCTTATCCCCGGCCAGAAAATCGGAATGAAATGAAAGCCCTTCGAAAATAGAAACGATAAAATCAGCTGCCATTTCTATATCCACTTTTTTAATTATGCCTTCTCTTATAAATATTTCGAGTTCCCGAATGATCCAATCCCGATGTTTTTTAAACATGTGAACAAAAAGCTTGTGTATTTTAGGATTCCGGTAACTAAGATAATAAAAGGCATAATACACACTTGAATTCACTGTATTGATATCTACTTCAGAGAACAAGGTATCCAAAAACACATTGAATCTACGTTCCGGATCTTTAATCGCGCTGATCAGTTCTCTGACGTGTGGCGGATCATATTTTTGCTGTATGTATTCCGCCAATTCAACTAGCATGTTCTCTTTGGATTTAAAGTAGTGGAAGATAAGGCTGGTATGGATGTTCATTGATTCAGCGATCTTGGCCATCGATGCGCCTTCAATGCCCTCCTGAATGATCACCTGATAGAAGTGCTCAAGTATTTCCGGTTTCCGAAGTTCAGCATTTTTTCTTTTTCGCATCGTTTAAAATCTACTATTCGTTTTTAAAGGTTAGTGTCCAGGCTTTTGAACTTATTAAAAACAGCCTCTGAACGGATGTTCGCATCCTCCATGGCTTTTTGCTCATCGATGGTATTCACTTTTCCGTTTTCCACCACAATTTCACCATCGATGATGACCATTGAAACATCACTGCCGTGGACATTGTAAACCAGGTTGGTGACCGGGTCATAATGGCTGTTCATGGGCACGATATGCGGTTGGTCAAAATCAACCAAAATGATATCCGCCAGCTTTCCGATTTCAAGGGACCCGATTTTGTCATCTAAATCTAGCGCTTTGGCCGCTTTAATCGTAAACATTTCCAGAAAATCATAGGCATTTTTCAACAAGGCATCTCCGCTGTTGACCCTGGCCAGCACAGCGGCAAACCTCATCTGTTCAAAGGGGTCCATCATCAACCAGTCCGAACCCAAGGCCATGTTAAGATCAGCCGCGTACATTTTGCCAAGCGGTGCGCATGCCCCCCTTTTGCCCATTTCAAATGGACAATGAATCATGTAGGCATTGGTTTCTTTGACGATATCGATTTCCCGATCCTTGGTGTAAATCATATGAACCAAGTTTGTATTTTCATCCAGGTAACCAACGTCGGAGATAAATTCAACGCCGGTTTTTTGATACATCAACTGATAGGCTTCAGTCTCCATTGGTTCTGCATTGATGTGGGTGTTAACACCGATACCCCGTTCCTTTGCCAGGATTTTGGTTTCGGTCAAGAGTTCGGGTGAACAAAGCAGTGGCACGTTGTTGCTGAAACGAACGGAAATTCTTCCATCATTTTTACCCTGCCAGATATCATAAAACTTGATGGCCTTATCCAGGTTTTTTTTCTTCAAATCCGGATTATAATTCGGCAGTGCATTTGGATCGGAAAAATCCCAATCCGCATCCGTCATGTTCACTCCCAGAACACCGCGAATGCCGGATTCCATGATTGCCGACGCCGTATCGTCTGAAAAAGTCTCGAATTCACTGATACAGGTATTGCCGAATTTCAGCATTTCCACGCAATCTAGATATGCAAAACACTGCATATCCTCATCGGTCACAACGTGTTCTATGAGTGGTTCGGTTAACCTGAAAATATAATCTTCAACAGTCATATCTTCGGCAATGCCGCGACAGAGAGACGTCCAGCCTTGATGGGCATGGCAATTAACAATTCCCGGCATCACGACCTTGCCCCCGGCATCGATGGTTTGATTGATGTCGTGCTTTTTGACCAGTGTTTCCGCAGAATCGATGGCCGCAATCCCATTTTCCTCAATGAGTAACGCTTTGTTCTCAATCGTCCGGTTATTGCCATCCATTGGAACGATGATGCCGTTTTTTATTAAAATCCTGTGCATTTATTTAGTCCCTTTTGATTTATATGATTTAGTGGGCACATGCCGCAGCACCTTTCCCGGCTTTTCGCCTGTATGCACCTTATCTCGATGGACAATGGTCCCGTTAACCAAAACATATTCGATACCGGTTGGCGGTTGGGCCGGTTTGAGAAAATCCGTATTGTCGGTGATGGATTCAAAATCAAATACCACGATATCGGCGAAGGCCCCCGGCTTCAGAATTCCTCGATCCTTTAAACCGAACCGTTGAGCAGGCAAAGAAGTGGCTTTTTTTATCCCCTCTTCCAAACTGAATGATTTGAGTTTTTTGATGTAGGTGTTGATATAGTGGGGAAACAAACCGTAGGCGCCGGCAGGAGGATTAGCGGTATCAATCGGTCCAAATTGCATACCTTCTTTTTGCGGATTGGCAGGATACATAGCCATATCAGAGCTTGGAAACGCAGCTGGATGGGAAAGAAAAACGGCGTTCATAATATCCGTTCCCCTGCGGTCCAGATGTTGAACCCAGAGGGTATCGGGATCGATAACCATCAGGTCGAAC
>JAOZRP010000062.1 GCA_029940125.1 bacterium | reverse complement strand
CTAATCCTTAACCTGCCGGGCAAACTTGCGAAAATCCGCCCACAAGTCAAACAAACCAACTACCGCCACGGCCACAAGTAAAAAGTGAAACGCGAAAAGCAGAAAGTAAATGAATACCCGACCGCCGGTGCCAACCTGAAATTTCTTCAGGTAACAGTGAATAATGGCCATGCCCTGGAGCAGGTAGAAAAACACCAGCACGGCAATGCCGTTATAAAGGAGAAAACAAACCAGCTGCGGCAGCCCTGGAATCAGCACCGCCACCCAAAAAGCGATCAGCACCCAGACTGCCTGCTGGTAGACGGCAAAAGACTCAAACGGAAGTCCTTCACCCCACCTGACCGGCACGCGGAACCGCCGTCCCAACAGATCAACCATCACCATGGTCAACCCGTTGAGGAAAAAATAAGCGGCAAAAAGCAGGGAAGGAAACAGCATCCCCACCCAGTAGGCCAGCACCGGCGCCGAATCACGCAGAAAGGCCAGCTGCTCCCTGGCCATGCCCATATCCCGGTAAACCTGCTGCACCATTTCAAGGTTCGCCCGAAAAGCCTCCTGCACCACCGCCATGGGGGTCATGGACGACTGGAAGGCGAAAAAGCATACCGACAGCAGGACAATAACCGTTGAGCTGCCGGCCGCCGACGTCATGGTTCGCAGCCGGGAATAACCCCTGCGAATTATCTCGCTCAGCACTACCGCGGGAAGACCATATTCAAGCAGAAATCCCAGGACCGGACCGCCCAGGCGGAAAAACAGGTACAAAAGCGCCGCCGACGCCAGCACGATAAACAGGGGCAGCCAGCGATGCCTGGTCACTATCCCCAGGTACACGGACGGCACCATGGTCAACAATCCGGGTATAAAACCAAAGAACGGTACAACCGCCGCCGCGATAAAAAAGCTGGTAGTGGCAATAACCCCCAGGACAAAATCCCTGACCGGAAAAGAAGAATCAGCTACCACGACACCGTCATATCAGCAAGCGACCAGTAAAGATTGAGCAAAATTTACAGCTACTGCAGCTGCAGCTACATCGGTTTGGAAACCATCTGCGCGAAAGGCAGCAGGGCAATGTTCCTGGCCCTCTTGATGGCCGTGGTCAATTCCCGCTGGTGACTGGAACAGGTTCCGGATATTCTTTTGGGAACGATTTTGCCTTTTTCGCTGATGTAGTAGCGCAGCAGCCGCACGTCTTTATAGTCTATTTTTATTGAACTGTCGGCACAGAAACGACAGTATTTCTTCCGGCTTACAAATGCCCGGCGACGCCGCTGGGGACGATCAGACTTTCCTCTGGAAAACGCCATAATTACCTCTCACTATCAAATCGATATCAAAATCAAACATCGTAAAAAAAACGGGTTTACAACTACTCGGCCGCCTCAGCCTCAACCTCAGCTGCGGCCGCCGCGGGAGCTTCTTCCTCCACGGCCGCTTCAGCTTCACCGGCCACCGCCGGTTCCTCAACTGCCTCGTCATCCGCCGCGGCTGGCTGGTCCTTGGCTTCATCGTAGTCATCCGGCAGGCGCACGGTAATGAACTTGATGACCTCGTCCATAATCTTCAGATGGCGTTCACACTCCCGCAAAAATTCATTCGTCGCCGCAAAGCGCAGCAGGATGTAGCGCCCTTCCAGGTGCTTTTTCACCCGGTAGGCAAGGGTTTTCACCCCCCAGTCGTCCCGGTAGAAAATCCTGGCCCCGTACCGCTCGGCAATTTCCGCCAGCCGGTCCTCAACCTTTTTTACTCCTTCATCATCCAGGTTGCCCGGATGAATGTACAGGAGTTCGTACTTTCTCATTTCTTCTGCCATGTAACCAATTCCTCCTTGTGAGTTTAAAGACAGCCCCAAACTGTGGAGCAAGGGGAAGTAAAGCGTGATTTGATACACCAATCACCGGAAAAAATCAAGTAGTTTCCATCCGGAAACTGCCGTTTCCGGATGAGCAGTCAGCTGTCAGCCATCAGCTTTCAGCTGAACAAGTCGTTTTTTCACTATTTTACTGAAACTTACATCAAGCAAAAAGGCCATTTTTCAAGGCACCCTAAGCAATTACAAACGCTCCAGACTATACTCCCGGCTCCCCAGGCCGATTTCCTCGGCATGCCGCAGCTGGATCTCCCAGTCAATCTTCGGGTAGAGCAGGCGAAACTTGTCGGCTCCCGGCTCAGGATTATCGCCCAGGGCGCTGCCGGCGATTCCCGGGGCCTGGTTGACCAAATCGGCGCAGGCCTGGTCAAGGGCGACGGGATCGCGGGAAGCCAGGATGCCGATATCGGGAACAATCGGCTGGTCGTTGTGCCCGTAGCAGTCGCAGGCCGGGCTCACCTGGACCACGAAGTTGAGGAACAAAACCTTTTCCCGCTTGCCGGCACAGGCGGCATAGGCGTATTCAACCATTTTCTGCTGAAAAACCGGGATGGTTTCATTCCAGCGAATGGCCACTGCCTGCTGGGGGCAGACCACGATGCATTCCCCGCAGCCAATGCAGGCTTCCGGATCAATCACCGCCTTTTTTTCCTCGGTCAGGGAAATGGCCCCGGCCGGGCACCAGCGCTGGCACTCGCCGCAGCCGACGCATTTACGCCGGGTCACCTTGGGACTGATATTGGCGTGCTGCTGCAGCTTTCCCTCCCGGCAGGCACAGCCCATGCCCAGGTTTTTCAACGCCCCGCCGAAGCCGGGCAGTTCGTGCCCCTTGAAATGGCTCATGACCACCATCGCCTCGGCATTGGCAATTTCCAGGGCAATCTTGGCGGTTTCAATGTGTTTTTTGTCAATCCTGACCGCGGCCGAACTGCTGCCCCGCAGGCCGTCGGCAATAATCACCGGGGCGTCAATCACCGACAGGTTGAAGCCGTGCCGGGCGGCAGTCTGCAGGTGGGTAACCGCATCGCTGCGGGAACCGACATAAAGGGTGTTGCTGTCGGTCACAAACGGCTTCCCCCCCAGTTCCTTGATCATCTCCACCACCGGGCGGACAAAAAGCGGGCGAATAAACGAAGCATTCCCCTCTTCGCCAAAGTGAATTTTTATCGCCGTCAGCGTGTTGGTCTTGACGCTGCCCGACAATTCCATTTTTTCCAGCAGCTGCCTGATTTTGGCAAACAAATTGTTCCGCACCGAAGTCCGCAGATCGGCAAAATAAACCGGTGAAGCCATCCTCCCAGCCCTCCTTCTTAAAATTTTCCCATCCATACCCAACCGCAGCCCCGGCGGTAAAGGCATCCCATTGTGCCTGATACAGGCGGCGAAATCAACCCCAAATCCGCCCGGGAAGCGGAACTAATGCCTTGACTTTTGACGGCAAAAAAAGTAGTGGATGGATATCAATTATCGAGCTTATGCTGCGGGGAAAGGAGAACAGGAAGAAAACATGAAAGCCTATAAATCTGAAGACATTCGAAACGTTGCCATCATCGCCCATGGTGGAGCCGGGAAAACCACCCTGGCGGAAGCCATGCTCTTCACTGCCAAAACCACCGACCGCCTGGGAAGCGTTGACCAGGGAACGTCGGTTCTGGACTACGAACCTGAAGAAATCAAGCGCAACATCACCATTTCCTCATCCATCCACCACCTTGACTGGCAGGGCAAGCACGTCAACATCATCGACACGCCCGGCTATGCCAACTTTATCACCGACACCCGCTCCTGCATGCGGGTTGCCGGCGGGGCCATCCTGATTGTCAGCGCCATCTCCGGGGTCAAGGTCCAGACCGAGGTGGTGTGGAAATACGCCGAAGAATTCGAGCTGCCCAAGATTGCCTTCATCAGCAAGCTGGACCGGGAACGGGCCAACTTCTTCCGGGCCATTGACGAGATGGAAAAGTCCTTCAAGTGCAACACCGCCGTTTTGCAGCTGCCCATCGGCCTGGAGGATTCCTTTTCGGGCATCGTCGACCTGATTAAAATGAAAGCCTACGGCTACGCCGACGACCAGAGCGGCACCTTCAAGGTCATCGACATTCCCGCCGACATGGAGGACGAAGTGGCGGCGGAACGGGAAAAGATGATCGAGCGGGTGGTTGAAGCCGACGACGAATTGATCGAAAAATACCTGGGCGGGGAAGAAATAACCGAGCAGGAAATTTACGACGCCCTCCATGAAGGCACCATCACCGGCAAGTTCGTCCCGGTAGTCTGCGGTTCCGCCCTGAAAAACATCGGCACCGCCCAGCTGCTGGACTACCTGCCCATCTGCATCCCCTCACCGGTTGAAAGGGGCGAAATTCACGGGTTCAACCCGGAAACCAACGAGGAAATGATTCGGCAGGCGGCTCCCGACCAGCCCTTTTCCGCCCTGGTGTTCAAAAGCATTTCCGATCCTTTTACCGGCCAGCTTTCCCTGTTTAGGGTTTACTCCGGCACCCTCAAGTCGGACTCCACCTGCCTCAACGTCAACAAGGACAAGAAGGAACGCATCGGCCAGCTGCTGAAAATCGAGGGCGGCAAGCAGAAGCCCCTTGAGCAGTGCATCCCCGGCGACATCGTCGCGGTCGCCAAGCTGAAGGAAACCACTACCTGGGACACCCTCTGCGACGAGAAGGAACCCATCCGCTACACCGGCCTGGAAATTCCCGAACCGGTGATTTCCTTCTCCCTGCAGCCGAAGTCCAAAGGCGACGAGGAAAAGCTGACCACCGCCCTGCACAAGCTCCAGGATGAGGATCCCACCATCCGGGTGAGCCGCGATCCCCAGACCAAGGAGCTGGTCATCTCCGGCATGGGGCAGGTTCATGTTGAGGTCACCGTCGACAAGCTGAAGCGCAAATACGGCGTCGAAGTGCTGATGCAGGAGCCCAAGGTGCCCTACAAGGAAACCATCCGCACCACGGTCAAGGTTCAGGGCAAGTATAAAAAACAGTCGGGCGGCCGGGGACAGTACGGCGACACCTGGCTGGAAATCGCTCCCCTGCCCCGCGGCGGCGGCTTCGAGTTTGTTGACAACATCGTCGGCGGCGTCGTTCCCCGCCAGTACATCCCGGCGGTGGAAAAAGGCGTGGTTGAAGCCATGGCCGCCGGCGTCGTGGCCGGCTACCCGGTTGTCGACGTCAAGGTCACCCTCTACGACGGTTCCTACCATTCCGTCGACTCCTCGGAAATGGCTTTCAAGATCGCCGCCTCCATGGGTTTCAAAAAGGGGGTCAAGGATGCCAAGCCCGTTCTGCTTGAACCGATCATGGACATGGAAGTTACGGTTCCCAACGACTACATGGGCGACATCATCGGCGACCTGAACAGCCGGAGAGGCAAAGTGAAGGGCGTTGAACCGATGGCCAACAGCCAGATCATCAAGGCCAGCGTCCCCATGGCGGAAGTACTGAAATACGCCCCCGACCTTCGCTCCATGACCGGCGGCCGGGGCATGTTCACGATGAAATTTTCCCATTACGATGAAGTTCCGGCCCACCTGGCGGAAAAGATTATCCAGGAAGCCGAAGTGGAACAGGAAAACAACTAAAAGGAATAACCCGCCAGGCCGCGGCCGCTGAAAGCCGGCCGCGGCCTGGCCCCTTATCTGCATATGGCCAAAAAACAAAAGGGCAACCCGCTGGAATCACTGCTCCGCTATGAGATAATTCTGGCCCTGTTTGCCCTGATCGGCGTCTATTATTTTTTAACCTTTTCGCCGGTCCGCATGCCCCGGCAGACCATCAGTTCCGCCACCATCGAACTGCCACCAACCCCGACCCCAGCAAAAAAAACCGTCACCCCCACCAGCCGGGCTGCAACAAAAAGCAAAGCTGCTGCTTCCGTGGCTGATGGCAAAAAAGTTCCTGCCGCGGCCAACAGCAACCCGGCTGCGGTCAAAAAAGTCCAGGCAGCACCGACGGCGCCAAGGCAGACGTCGGCAAAACCCCTTAAAAAACCATCATTACCGGTACTGCCAGCGGCAATCGTAAAAGGAAAGGCCACAACGCCGCCGACGGCCGGCAAAAAACCAGCAGTAAAAGCCCGGCACGTGGTGAAAGCAGCGCCGCCGACAACTGCATCGTCTCCGGCAAAAACAGCCGCGCCGCTGAAAAAGTCAGCAGCGGTTCGCCAGCCCCTCACAACCGCCGCCCCGGCAAAACCGGCCAACACGACACCAGCGGCTGCCAACCAGCGAAAACCAGCGGCAATCAAAAAACCGTCGCCAATCAGGCAGTCGGCCGCCGTCACACCACCGACACCCCACAAAACGCCAGCTGCCAGACCCGGGGAAAAAACCTATGTCATCCAGGCCGGCATCTTCATTTTCCCGGACACCCTGAAGCGCTGCCGGCAGATGCTGAAGGAACACGGCTACACCACCTTCGTCACCACCAAAAAGCGGCTGCTGCCCATGTACCGGGTCTTCCTGGGACCGTACGCGGACCTGAAAACGGCCAGGAAAATCATGAAAAAAATCCGCCGATGGGGAGACGACCCCTTCCCCTGCCGGCGCGGCAATCAATACTATGTCAATGTCGGTTCCTTCTACTACCAGAACACGGCCAGGGGGAAAATCAAACAGTACCGCGCCCGGGGCTTCAAGCCAGTGACTTTTCACGAACCGGTCAAGGTGCCTCACCACATCCTGATGGTAGACGGCTTCACCTTTGACCACTATCCCCGCCAGGCCCTGCGTTCAATCCAGCAGCTGGGAATCCCAGATGCCTTTGTTCGCAACTGGCAGCCGTAGAATCGCGCCCCGACCATGACCCGCCTTAATGACATTCTGGAAAAAGTTCAGGCCTACAACCCCGGCGCCGACCTCAACATGATCCGCAAGGCCTACGTCTACAGCGCCCTGGCCCACAAGGGGCAGGTGCGCCTTTCGGGGGAGCCCTACCTGGTTCACCCCATTGAAGTGGCCAACATCATCGCCGACCTGAAAATGGACGTGGCCAGCGTCACCGCCGGCATCCTCCATGACACCCTGGAAGACACCCTGACCTCGATGGAAGAGCTGTCAACCCGCTTCGGTGAAGAGGTAACCAACCTGGTGGAAGGGCTGACCAAAATCAGCAAAATCAGCTTCAAAACCTCCGAGGAACGCCAGGCGGAAAATTTCCGCAAGATGATCCTGGCCATGGTCAAAGACATCCGGGTCCTGATCATCAAGCTCGCCGACCGCCTGCACAACATGCGCACCCTGGAATTCCAGCGCCCGGAGAAGCAGCAGGCCATTGCCCGGGAGACCCTGGACATCTACGCCCCCCTGGCCAACCGCCTGGGAATCTCCTGGATCAAGCAGGAACTGGAGGACCTTTCTTTGCGCTACCTGAAACCGGTCATCTATGCCGAACTGGAAGAAAAGATCGCCCGAAAAAAAGAGGAAAGCCAGGAATACATCGCCAAAGTCATCAAGATTATCGAACGCAACCTGCATCATCACAAAATTGACGGCACCGTCACCGGGCGCCTGAAGCATTTGTACAGCATTTACCAGAAAATGGTGCACCAGGACATCACCTTCGAGCAGGTCTACGACATCCTGGCCTTTCGGATCATTGTCAATTCGATCAAGGACTGCTACGCGGTCCTGGGCATCATTCACTCCCTGTGGCTGCCGGTTCCCGGACGCTTCAAGGACTACATCGCCATCCCCAAGACCAACCTCTACCAGTCCCTGCACACTACGGTCATCGGCCCCGACGCCGAGCATTTCGAGCTGCAGATCCGCACCGAGGAGATGCACCACATTGCCGAGATGGGCATCGCCGCCCACTGGCAGTACAAGGAAGGCTACCAGCTGGACGAAGATGAACGCTCGCAGCTTGACTGGCTGCGCCAGGTCCTTGAATGGCAGGGCGACGTCAGCAACGCCGGGGAATTCCTGGAATCGGTCAAGATCGACCTGTTTGCCGACTCGGTCTACGTCTTCACCCCCCAGGGGGCGGTGAAGGAGCTGCCCAAGGGCGCCACCCCGGTGGACTTCGCCTACAGCATCCATACCAACATCGGCGACCACTGCACCGGCGCCAAGGTGTCCGGCAAGCTGGTGCCGCTGAAATACGAGCTGAAAACCGGGGAAATCGTCGAAATCATCACCTCCAACAAGCAGCACCCCAACAAGGACTGGCTGCACTTCGTCAAAACCAGCAAGGCGCGCAACAAGATTCGCCACTGGATCAAGAAGGAAGAGGAACGGCGCAGCATTGAACTGGGGAAGGAGCTGTGCGAACGGGAATTTTTCCGGCACAAACAGTCTTTCAACAAGGACTTCAAGCAGGGGAAATTTAACGAGGCGGCAGCCCAGTTTTCGCTGAACAACGCCGACAACCTGGTAGCGGCCATCGGCAGGGGCAAGATATCGGCCCTCCAGGTGCTTTACAAGCTGTACCCGGAACTGAGGAAAAGCGGCAAGCAGGACAAGAAAAACAAGGACGACAGCCGACAGAAGAAGAAGCGGCAGAACAATGAGGGCATCACCATCAAGGACATCGACGACGTCATGGTCCGTTTTGCCAAGTGCTGCAACCCGCTGCCGGGAGACCCGGTCATCGGCTTCATCACCCGGGGCCGGGGCGTCACCATACACCGCAAGGACTGCAAGCACGTGCTGAAAAGCGACCCGGAACGACAGATTGAGGTCGACTGGAACCTGACCCAGCAGGCAATCCACCAGATCAAGATCAGGATCCTGTGCGAGGATCGCCGGGGCATGCTGGCGGAGCTGAGCACGGTGATCAGCTCCGAGGACGCCAACATCTCCGATGTCAAGGTAAGCACCAACATCGACCGCAATGCGGTCTGCATTTTTGAAATTGGCGTTACCAACCTAAAACATCTGCAGCAGGTAATTAACAGGCTGGAACAGGTGAAGGGGGTTATTGAAGTTCAGCGGCTGAACTGAGGCAAACGGTCAACCACGCGGGAGAAATCAGCCTTTTTTGACCGCGCCACTGCGGAGGCAGCGGGTGCAGACAGTGATTTTCTTCCGCTGGCCGTTGACCACCGCGTTGACTTTCTGCAGGTTCGGATACCAGGTTTTCTTGGTCCGGTTGTTGGCGTGGCTGACATTGTTGCCAACCTGCGGCTTTTTTCCACAAATATCACAAACTTTTGACATGATCGCAACCTCCAAAATATGACTCAAACCCTTCGCCGGTTACGGCGCATGACTGCGGCCAAGCCGGCCGACAGCCGAGGGAAAATGTTGACGTACCAGCAGGCACACCCTAAAGGAGCCGTTGGATTACCATAACGGCATGGTAAAATCAAGCAAAAATCGACCCATGAACAAGAAACAGAACCTGCCGCTCATCCTTGCCTGCCTGGTTTTCGCCATCCTGCTGACCGGCGACCTGCTGCTCTGGTTTTACCTTGACTACTGCCGGGTTGATCCGCCCCGCCTGCCGACGGCCGTCCACCGGGTCGACGCCGCTGCCGTCCTGGCCGGCGGCCCCGGCCGCCTCCGGCAGGGCTATGACCTGCTGCGGCAGGAAAAAGCGAACGTCCTGCTGATCATCGGCGCCAACCCCCGCAGCCGCAGCCGGGACATCCTGACCACTTTGAAACCGGCAGCAGCCAAAGAGGAAAAACAGCTTTCCAGGCGGGTCATCATTGAAAACCGGTCCCACAACACCCTGACCAACATCCTCGCCCTGCGCAACCTCTGCCGGGAGCATGGTTTCCACTCCCTGGTCATCGTTACGGCCGCCTTTCACCTGAAAAGGGCCTATCACCTCTGCCAGAGGATACTCCCACCTCAACTGGAAGTCTATTACCTGCCCATCCCGCCCCAAAACGGCGCCAGCGGCGCCGTCCGGGAAATTCCCCTCACCCTGCGGCTGAAGGAATTCATCAAGTACCTGAACGCC
>JAOZRP010000369.1:705-2601 GCA_029940125.1 bacterium | reverse complement strand
CCCTCCGACAAAAGCTATCCCTGCGTGGAAAACATCGACGTGGAAATCGTGTGGAAGGCCGTGGTCAAATGCATTGAAAGCACGAAAAGTCCGGGATATTCATGTCAGAATTAACATGTCAGAAAAGGAAAAATCACGCAGTCATTGTCAATGGCTCGTTTTAGCTATGCGCCATCCATGTAATAAGGCCCGTAAAGGAATGAGGCTACGATAACGCAATGCCCGCAGAACGCCTCGTAGTGTAAGTGCAAAAAGTCTACCCATTATTAATAATAAATAGTCCCATGAATTTTTTGCGAGTTTCCGGGCCGAAAGCCAATGGGCAGCGACCATGCAGGTTTCGTAAAATTCCGACCCCAAACCACTGCTGGCACTGCCTTCGTGAAATACCAGGGTTTGTGGTACATGCGTCATTCCCTGCTCACGCATTTCCCATCCTAAGGTCCAATCTTCACCATACATAAAAAAATCTTCATCAAATATTGTTTTTTTTACGCGAGCTACCGCTATCAACAAACAGCAGCCGCTGGCATAACCAAAACTTCCCGGCAGAGGACTATGCGTAAGCAGACCGGAATGACGTTGATAATAGACTGTTCCGATAACGGTTCCGGCATGATCAATGGCGGGATAAGCAATTATGGCCTGTGGTTGATGCTCCAGCACGGCAGCCAGGTTTGCAACCGCGCCGGGAAGCAAGACAGCATCGTTATTGATAAGCAAGACCCAATCGTTGCCAAACCGCTCTTTGATCAAGGCTATGCCCCGATTGACAGCAGCGGCAAAACCAAGGTTGGTGGAACTGCAAACAACTTCAACCCTGGCCTCATGTCTGAGCTTTCCCTGCAAGCTGTCAGCAGACGTACCACCATCCTCAGAATTATCCCAAACCAGCACATATGTAGCGCCTTCGGCAAGAAGTGAGTTCACGCAGCGCAAAGTACGGGGAACATCACGAAAGTTAAGCGTAAGACCGACAATGGGTTGGGATGCAGTCATGTTCAATCATTAAGTTTTTCTGCTTTTGACCTTATTCTCAGACCATCGCGTAAACCTTTAAGCATGTGATAAAACTGGGAAACACGCTGATTGTCAATGAGGCCGTGCACGACAGCGGTTAACATTAACTTTACGCCAGCCCAGAATTTCCACACGCGAGGAACATAATCCCGCCTCATCAGGATTACTACATTGCGAAACAGATAGTAATGTCTTTGAGGGGTGCGCATAGGCCATATCCTCCAGCCCAGCAGCCAAACGCGACGACTGTTTTCACCCATACGATGTATGAAATGCGCACCGGGAATACCAAACAAAACATAGCCGGCCGCTGTAACCCGAAACGACCATTCAGTGTCAACATGATCTATAAACAAGCTTTCATCAAGTCCACCAAGTTCAAGGAACAAATCCAGCGGCACCAGCGTTCCACTGCCATTAAGGTTCGCACAAGGAATCAGCTGGGTACTGTTTTTAGAAGGATGTTTACGTATCCAGCGCCAACGGGTAGTTTGGTGAAAACCATGACTTAAACCGGTAACAGGATCCAGCAAATTGGGTCCGACACAACCAACTGAAGGACATTCTTTTTTAAGGTCAATAGTTTTTTGCACCAACAGTTCAATACTGCCCGGCAATGGTTCACTGTCCTGATCAAGCAATAGCACAAAACGGGTTTCGGGCCAATTAACCTTAACTTGCCGTACCCCCTGATTGATCGCGGCGGCAAGACCAAGATTGCGATCATTGGCAATAAAATGGGTGCGTTTACGCCCTGCAGCAAGGTGGCAAACAGCTTCTACCAAATAAGCCGCGGAAGCGTTATCAACCAGCACCACGGCAGCTGATGGCGGCAGCTTTTCAAGCTGACGCCTGAGGATTTGTATATCAGGATGA
>JAOZRP010000369.1:0-695 GCA_029940125.1 bacterium | reverse complement strand
TGATAGGTAACGATAACACATGCAAGTGAGTTTTTCCCATTTACTTCAGGATTGCCGTTTGTTAACCGATTTTTTTTAGCGGATTTCATACACAAAATTCTTAACGAATGATTCGCCAGAAAAGAAATATCATTATTATTTCAGCAGCGATTGTCGCAAGTGCCGCCCCAGACCATCCCAACAAAGGAATCAGACCAATATTCAATCCAACATTACCTAGGGCTCCAGCAAAATAAACTAGGCAAACATACCGTGGCTCACCACCGGCAATAACAATCATCCCTAAAAAAAAACGCCACATGGAAATTAACGGCAATATTGCTAATAATTTTAAAATAGGTACTGCCAAATCATAATCCGGCCCAAGCAGCAGGGGGATCAAACGAGCACAGAAAAATAACAATGCACCACCTAGAACCGCGTAAATGGTCGGGAGCAACAATAATTTTTTCGCGTAAGCACCAGAATGCTCCATTCCCTTGGCACCCTCGCGAAAAAAGCGGGTTGCAGAGGACTCAAGCAAAGCATAAATCGGCAACATAACAATATCGGTAAAACGATAAGCCGCTGAATAAGCCCCAGTAATTTCCAAGCTACTTAAACGCGCCAGGCAGGCCTTGTCAATTTCACTGCTGACCCGGGAAGATGCTCCGGTAACGGCGTAATAAAAACCTTCTTTCATGGTTGTTAACACA
>JAOZRP010000368.1 GCA_029940125.1 bacterium | reverse complement strand
TGACAGCATTTCAGGGGTAAGGTACTAATGTTTTGCTATGCCGATGTGGCCATTAATATTCCCCGGGATAATCTTTTTACCTATCTGGTGGATGATGAGCGGCTTTTATCCCGTTTGGAGGTGGGGAAAAGGGTGGTGGTTCCGTTCCGCGGCCGGCAGGTCAGCGGCTACCTGGTCGGCTGGCGCCATGAGCTGGAAAAGCATGAAAAAGCGCGCCGCCTGCTGCCGCTGGCGGATATTGTTGATGAACAGTCGCTTTTTTCGCCGGAGGAGCTTGAATTTTATCGCCGGGCCGCCGGCTATTACCACACTCCCCTGGGGATCGCCCTCCACGCCCTGCTGCCCGGAGGGCTTGCCTATCGGTCGCGCCGGGAATACCGTTTGACCGGCAAGCCCCTGCCCGCCATGAAAGATTCTGACCGCCGGGAGATTGCCGGCCGGCTGCGGGAGCTGCTGGCCGCGGCTCCGGGAAAAAGCACGGTTGAGCTGGCAAAAGAGAGTTTACTGCCGGTCAACCGGCTTGAGCCGGTGCTGAAAGCCGGGGTCCGCCAGGGCTGGCTGAGTGTTGGACATCGCCTGCTGCCGCCGGTGGCGCGGGTACGCTATGAAACCATCTACGAAGTAGTGGACAATGCCGCTCTGCATGAAGGAATTGCCGCTTCCCGGATAGCTGCGGTCCGCAAGGAGAAGCTGAATAGTTTCCTCGGCTCGGCGGATTTTTTCAGCCGCCGGCAGTTTTTGCAGCTGTTTGCAGGCGGCAGCGCCTGGCTGCGCCGCTGGCAGCAGCAGGGCTGGCTCCGCTCCCGGCAGGTTCCCTGGATGAGAAATATCCCCGACCAGGGTCATGAGCGGGAGGTGCCGTCGGTGGTTACCCTGACTGCCGACCAGGAAAGGATGTACCGGCAGATCGCGGCGCAGCTGGGAAAGGATAGCTTTTCTCCTTTCATCATCCACGGAGTTACCGGCAGCGGCAAAACCGAAATCTACCTGAAATTGATTAAAGAAATCCGCCGCCGGGGCCGGGGGGCGATCTACCTGGTTCCCGAAATTGCCTTGACGGTGCAGCTGCTGGACCGCTTCCTGCGCGAGTTTGGCGACCAGGTGGCGGTGCTGCACAGTTCCCTGGGGGCGGGCGAGCGCTACGACCAGTGGCGCCGGATCCGCCGGGGCGAGGCAACGGTGGTTCTGGGGGCCCGCTCGGCGGTTTTTGCTCCTTTGCCCCGGCTGGGGCTGATCATTGTCGACGAGGAGCACGAACCTTCTTATAAGCAGGAATCATCCTTTCCCTACCATGGCCGCGATCTGGCCCTGATGCGGGGGCAGATGGCTTCCTGTCCGGTGGTCATGGGGTCGGCAACTCCCTCGATAACTACCTATTACCGGGGACTCAACAACTATTACCAGCTGCTGGAGCTGCCGGAAAGACTGGGAAAAAAACTTCTCCCGCGGGTGGAGATTGTGGACCTGGCTGCCGGCGGGCAGAAAATGTTTGACTGGGACGGCTTCAGTCCCCTTTTGCTGCAGCGCATGGAAGAGGTTTTGACCGCCGGCCGGCAGGTGATGCTCTTCCTCAATAAAAGGGGCTTCTCCCGGACCTTGTACTGTCTGGACTGCGGCTACATGCCCAGCTGCACCTCCTGCTCGGTCAGGCTGACCTACCACAAGGAAATCAACCGCCTGGTCTGCCATTACTGCGGGCTGACCATGCCGGTGCCCGCCGTTTGTCCCCAGTGCCGTAAAAACAGTTTTTTCCCTTTGGGAATCGGAATCCAGAAATTGGATGAAAGTTTGCAAAAACATTTTCCCGAGGTTGCCGTGGCCCGGCTGGATCGTGACAGCATCCGCAAAAAAGGGCAGCTGGCCGCCTTGATCAATGCCTTTAACCATGGTGACTACCAGGTGTTGATCGGAACCCAGATGCTGGCCAAGGGCCTCCACTTTCCCAATGTTGACCTGGTCGGGGTGATTTTTGCCGACTTGTCGTTGAACTTTCCCGAATTTACCGCCGCTGAACGCACCTTCCAGCTGCTTACCCAGGTGGCCGGCCGGGCCGGCCGGGGGGAAAATCGGGGCGAAGTGGTCATCCAGACTCTGCAGCCGCGGCATTACAGTGTTCAGCATGCCAGCCGCCATGATTACCGGGGATTTTTCCACCAGGAACTGGAGTTCAGGAAGGAACTTGGCTTTCCGCCGTTCAGCCACCTGATTCTGCTTCGGGGACAGGCGGAAGACCAGGAACTGCTGCGCAAGGTTTTAGATGAGATAAAAAATGATTTGCAGGAGATGATTGCCGCCCGGGGATGGTCTGAAAAGGTGATGATCATGGGGCCGGTGCCCGCCGCGGTGGCCAGGATCAAAAAACGCTATCGCTGGCAGCTGCTGCTGAAAAGCCGCCACCGCCCCATTTTACAGCAATTGGTAGCGGTTTGGCGTGGCCGATACCAGGCTTCCCGGCAGGTTTCCATCACCCTGGATGTTGACCCGGTATCGTTTAGCTGAAAACAACACCGGTGACTGACCGCACGTTGCTAACTGGACAATACGGGGGCCTTATGTTCCGGCATGGCTCTCGCTCATTCTCGCCGGCCGTCCATGGCCGGCTCCGA
>JAOZRP010000061.1 GCA_029940125.1 bacterium | reverse complement strand
GAATACCTGTCCCTGACCCTGGCGGTGCGGGTGGTGGACGACCTGGACCAGGCCATTGACCATATCAACCGCTACGGCTCCGATCATACGGAAGCCATCGTTACCACCGACTACCGGCAGGCCCAGGCCTTTTTGCAGCGGGTCAATTCTTCGGTGGTGATGGTCAACGCTTCAACCCGCTTCAGCGACGGCGGCCAGATGGGCCTGGGAGCGGAAATCGGCATCAGCACCACCAAGCTTCACGCCTACGGACCCATGGGACTGGAAGGCTTAACCACGACCAAGTACATTATTTATGGCGATGGACAGATCCGGCAATAAGCGGGTAGGCCTCTTTGGCGGTACCTTTGACCCGATTCATTGCGGCCATCTGCGGGCGGCTGAGGAAGTCTGCCAGGCCCGCGGGCTTGATGAACTGTTTTTCATGCCGGCGGCAATACCGCCTCACAAACGTGATGTTCCGGTCAGCTCGGCCGCCCGGCGCCTGGCGATGATTAAACTGGCCATCCGGGGCCACGCCAGGTTCCGCTGTTCCACCTATGAACTGGACAAAGGCGGTACCTCTTATTCCATTGACACCCTTGTTGACTTTCGGCGGGAAAACGGCCATGAACTTTATTTTATTATCGGTTGGGATGCGTTTTGTGAAATTTCCACCTGGAAGGATTACCCGCGGTTGTTCAGCGTCAGTCATTTTGTGGTCATGTCCCGCTCCGGCATGGATCCCGGATGGCTGGATCAGGAACAGCTTGATTTTTTTCCCGTTGCCATAAGGGCTGATTTTTGTTATGAAAACAAGGGCGTTTATCGTCACCGGAGCGGCAACCGGGTTTATTTTCAGCCGGTTACCAGGCTGGATATATCATCGAGCATGGTTCGCCGGGAACGGCGCGCCGGGCGGTCAATTACCTGCCTGGTTGCCGACGCGGTTCGTGACTATATCGTCGAACACGGTCTTTACCGGGGGTAACCCCATTTTTGATGAATACTTTCAACCAGCAGCTTTCAGCGAAATTTCGAAAAAACAATCGATTGAACTGAAGGCTGACCGTTAACGGTCCATCTGGAAACAGCTGTTCCCGGATGGATGTTGTGTGTGAGGTTATTATCGATATCGCAGCAGATTTGTCAGCAAAGGTAACGGCTGTCTATCAGGCGATCGAGGATAAAAAAGGCGAAAGTCCTGTGGTTCTCGATCTGCGGGGGCTGTCGACGGTTACCGATATCTTGGTGATTTGCAACGGTCATTCAGACCGTCATGTTCAGGCCCTGGCGGAAAATATCCAGGTAGAAATGAAAAAACATGGATCCCTGCCCCTGGGGGTTGAAGGCCTGCAGGCCGGGAGTTGGATTCTCCTGGATTATGAGGACGTTATCGTCCACATTTTTCATGAGCCGGTCAGGGCATTTTACGACCTGGAAGGAATCTGGAGTGATGCGCCGCGGCTGGAATTTTCTGATGGTATGGTTGTGTGCGCCTGATTTTCCTTTTCGTCGGCAAGACCAGGAACGGCCTCCGGCAGGCTGAAATTGATGATTACCTGCAGCGGCTGCGCCGCTATCTGCCCGTCGAACGCCGGGAATTAAAGGAAATGAAGCCGGGGAGCAGGGAAGACCCCCGGCAATTCTGCCGCCGCCAGGCACCGCAGCTGATTCAGGCCATGAACAGGGATGATGTCTTTAAGATTGTCCTCACCGAGCGTGGCAAGACGTTTACCACCCATGGCTTTGCCGAATTTTTTTCCCGGCAGCTTGAAAGCGGCCGGTCCGGAATGAGCTTCCTGGTTGGGGGCCCTTACGGTCTGGCGGACGAAGTCCTGGAACAGGCGGATGTACGGTTGTCGCTTTCTCCCCTGACGTTTACCCATGAAATGGCCCGGGTTCTGCTGCTGGAACAGCTTTACCGGGCCCTGA
This sequence comes from bacterium, assembly GCA_029940125.1. GTDB lineage: Bacteria > Desulfobacterota > Anaeroferrophillalia > Anaeroferrophillales > Anaeroferrophillaceae > DQWO01. Next base: position 7,963 of record JAOZRP010000061.1, on the reverse strand, counting down.
CCATTATCCGGGGCGAGCCATATCATTATTGACGACTTCACTTGAAGTGCCGTTTCTTCGTTGTCCGGTAGTTGTCATTGCCGTGCACGGATAATGACAGGTGTGCTGTCGGCAGTGTGAGATTCTTGCACGAAGCCCATTATGCTTGGAGAGGCCGGAAATCCGATGACCTACCGTTTTTTGCTCCTGTTTGGACTGTTATTTCTCCTGCTTTTTTCCTACCTGCTGTATCTGAATCCCGAATTCCTGACCCTGCGTCTGGCTGCCGGCCTTGAAACCCGGGGAACCCTGCCCTTTTTTATCCTGATTTCTTTTGCCGCCGGCGGTTTGGGAGTGCTGTTCCTGTTCGTGGCCAGGTCGGTTTTTTACTATTTTTACGGATTTAAGGAAAGAAAAGGGCGTCGGCATGTCCAGCAGGCAGTCCAGGAAGCCCGGCAGGCAATGGAATACCGGCTGGCCGCCGATTATAAGAAGGCGGTCAAAAAGTTGAAGCGGGCTTTGAAACTGGACAGCGGCAATCAGGAGATTCGCCAGCTTCTGGTGCGAGTCAGGCTGGAAGCGGGGGAGCCGCAGCGGGCCATGGAGGTTATTGAGGAAGCCTTGAAAAATGATCCTGACGACAGTCGCTTCCAATGGCTCAAGGTTGAAGTGCTGCAGGCCATGGGCGACAACCTGCGCCTTATCAATCAACTTATGTACCTGAAAGGGCGTTATCCGAAGAATGTTGCCATCCTCAACCTGCTGGTGACTGGACTGATGGGCCAGTCCTATTGGCGGGAAGCCATTGATGTCTGGCAGGAACTGGCGGAGATTGCCAAAGGGGCAAAAAATAAAAAAGAGCAGGGGGAGATCGCGGTTCAGCTGGACAACTGCCGCTATGAGCTGGCCGTGCAGCAGTGGCAGGCCGGCGAGCGGGAAGAAGCCCGGCAGACCCTGAAGGAACTGCTGGATAAAAATCAGAAGTTTGTGCCGGCGTATATCCTGCAGGCAGCCATGGAAGAACAGGACCGGCAGAATCCGAAAAGAATCGAAGCCGCCCTGGCGGCATTGAAACAGGGATATCGGCGGCAGCCCAATGCCTGGTTCCTGCTGGAGGGCGAGCGTCTGTTGTTCACAGAATCTGAAAAAAACGAGGAAAAAGTGGAAAAATATTATCGCAAGGCCGTTTCCCGCTACCCGGATTACTGGCCGGCCCGCCTTTTGTTCGCTTTTTTCTGCCTGCGGCACCAGCGGCTTGAACGGGCCGCCGAGATGCTGCTTGAGTTTAAAAAACAGGGAATCAACAATCCATTGGTCAAAATATTGGCCGGCGAGCTGTCTTACCGGCAGTCTCACCAGCTGAACGAAGCGGCAGACCAGTTCAAAAAGGCCATCGGTCTGGAGGAAGCCCCGCCGCTGGTTTTCGTCTGCGGCCATTGCCGCCGCTATGCCCCCTCCTGGCGGCCCCGCTGTCCCGAATGTGGACATTACAACACCTATGAACTGTCTGCCGACTTGGTGACTTTAACCTGAGTTAAGCGTTCAGCTGCCGGCGATCAGCGTTCAGCCTTGAACAAACAAGGCTTTACGTTAATTAACAGCAACACCCGTTGGGCGACTATCTATAATGGTAAACATCTTGTAATTATTGGGCTGATAGCTGACAGTGAAAAGCTGATCGCTTGATTTAGCAATAAAAATCACACCATTATCATTGTTCTAACGGCGAATAGCCCAATTCAGGTTTTTAAAGGAAACGTTTGGATGAACAATCCTACCTGTGTAGTACTGATCATTGCCGATGGCTGGGGCGTTTCCGCGGCAAAGGAAGGAAATGCCATTGCTCTGGCAGAAACCCCGGTTATTGACCAGCTGTCCCGGCGCTACCCGGCCACGACCTTGAAAGCGTCGGGTCTGGCCGTCGGCCTGCCGGAAGGACAAATGGGAAATTCCGAGGTTGGCCATCTCAATATGGGCGCCGGCCGCGTCGTCTACCAGGACCTGACCCGGATTTCCAAGAGCATTGCCGAGGGAACGTTTTTCCGGAACCGGGTGCTGGCTGAGAGCATGGAAAAGATAAAAAGCTCAGGTGGCACTCTCCATCTGATGGGCCTGTTTTCCGACGGCGGCGTCCATAGTCATCTGGAACATGTGAAAGCCCTGTTGGAGATGGCGGTCAAGCATGGTTTGTCGTCGATATGCATTCATGCCTTCCTTGACGGACGTGACACTCCCCCCAGCAGCGGCAAAGAGTACCTCGAAAATTTTCAACAATACCTTGACGAGCTGGGTACTGGCCGCATTGCTACCATCATGGGGCGTTTTTACGCCATGGACCGGGATCAGCGCTGGGATCGGGTCCAGCTGGCTTACGATACCCTGGTTCATGGTGCCGGCCGCCGGGCGGAGACGGTTTCCACCGCCATTGATGCCGCCTATGCCGCCGGAGAAACGGATGAATTTGTCAAGCCGACGGTAGTGGAGGCCGGGCCGGGTCAAGAGACCGGTATCCGCGATGGTGACGGCATTATTTTCTTCAACTTTCGTGCCGACCGGGCCCGGGAAATCACCCGGGCTTTCACCGAGAAGGATTTTGCTTCCTTTGACCGCGGCAAGGCACCGGTTTTAAGTTCCTATGTTTGCTTTACCGAGTATGATGCTTCCTTTGACCTGCCCGTTGCCTTTCCGCCGGAGGAATTGAAAAATGTGCTGGCCGAGGTGGTCTCGGCCGCCGGCCGGCGGCAGCTGCATATCGCCGAGACGGAAAAATATGCCCATGTGACCTTTTTCTTCAACGGTGGCCGGGAGGAACCCTTCCCGGGTGAGGATCACTGTCTCATTCCCTCGCCGCGCGAGGTGAAAACCTACGATCAAAAACCAGAGATGAGTGCCTATGAGGTGGCCGGGGAAGTAGTCAAAAGACTTGATTCCGGGCAATACCAGCTGGTGATCCTTAATTTTGCCAATGGCGACATGGTCGGGCATACGGGAAATTTGTCGGCGGCCATCAAGGCCTGTGAGGCGGTTGACAATTGTGTCGGCCGGGTGGTGGAAAAGACTCTGGCCATGGGTGGAGTGGCCCTTTTTACCGCTGACCATGGCAACGTCGAGCAGATGCTGACTCCTGAAGGAGCGCCGGTAACCGCCCACAGCACCAATCCGGTGCCCTGCATAGTGGTGGGAAAGCAGTTTGTCGGCCGCGGCCTGCGAACCGGCGGCTCCCTGGCGGATATAGCTCCCACTCTTCTGGAAATCATGGGTCTGGCAGTCCCGCCGGAGATGACCGGAAAATCCTTGATGACCTCGTAAACGGAGAGGTCGCCGTGAATCATGTGTGGTCCACGCTGGGATCGCTGCTCTTCCCGCGCCGTTGTTTGATCTGCGACCAGCCTGCCGGCAGTCCTTTTTTCAGCTTTCCCGGTTCTTCAATTTATGCGTCTCTGCTTTGTGTTGACTGCGCCGCCGGCTTGCCGGCCATTGCCGGGCCGGTTTGCACCAAATGCGGTTATCCTCAAACGGATAAGACGGGAGAGCATGATTGCGTACTCCAGGAACTTGGCCGGCATCTGGAGCTGATTCGCTCGGGATATCTTTACGAGGGTGTGATGATGGAAACCATCCACCGGTGGAAATATCAGCAGCGGCATCTGCTGCTGCCCCTGATACAAAAACTGGTGGACCGGGCGATGGATCGCTGGAAGGATGATTTTCTTGACGTCGACGTTATTGTCGCCGTACCACTGGCGGCAGCGGACTGGCGGGCCCGCGGCTTCAACCAGGCCCTGGTGATTGCCGGTCGTGGCGCTTTTTATCTGGGAAAGCCCCTGCGCCGTCGGCTGCTGATTAAAACCAGGCGGACCCCGAAGCAGGCCAGGCTGCATCGAAGTTCCCGGACAACGAACCTGGCCGGGGCGTTTCAGGTCAACCGGCCCCGGGACCTGGTTGGCAAAACAGTGCTGCTTTGCGATGATGTGATGACCACCGGCTCAACCCTGGCGGCAGCCGGCAATGTCCTGCTGCAGGCCGGGGCAAAAGCGGTCAAATGCTTTACCTTGTGCCGGGTGCTTTAACTTTTAACCTTTCCTTATCCTGAACCTTGATGCGAAAAAAAATAAAAACCCTTGCCTTGCGCGGCGGGGCTTTTTTCCTCTTTTTGTTTTTTCTGGCGCTTATTTCCCTGCCGAACCTGGTGGATATGGAAAACTATCGTTCCCTGCTGGTGGCCGCCATTCAACGCCAGGTAAATGGAACGGTACACGTTGGGAAGCTGAGACTGTACTTCGATCGAGAACTCGGGGTAAAGATAAGCGGTATCTCCCTTGCAGGTGAAAATGAGCAGAAAATCAGTGCCGAGGTGCTGAAAATCGGTTTTCACTTCTGGCCGCTGTTCCATCGACAGCTGCAGGTGGCGTCTGTGCGTTTGATCCGACCGATTATTTTTCTCCAGGCGGTCAAGGGGAAACCTTTTGCTTCCGGTCTTTTCCGGGCTGCGGATGCTTCTTTAAGGGTTGAAGAATTCTGTTCCACTACCTCTGTTGGTGATTCTCCCTCTTTCAGGTGGTGCGGCGGGATGAATGAAGTCAGGCTGCAGATAAAGAGGGGGGTAATCGTGTTTACGGATCGGCACTTTAGCGCCGTTCCGGTTACCACCCGCCTGCGCGAGGTTGACTTCAGCTTGAACCTTTCCGGCCGTTCGGGTGTAGCGCCGTTTTCCCTCTCGGCGGCCACGGTAACAGAAAAGCAGCTTGGCCACCTCAAAATTCAAGGAAGCCTGAGCGGCCTTTCCTGGCCTTTGGACTGGGGCAGGATACAGCTGGACTGCCAGGTTCATGGGCAGAACCTGGATGGTGGTCATTACTGGCCATACTACCAGGAGCATGTTCCCATGCGCCACGTGGGTGCCCGGGTTGAAGTGAACGGCAGCTACCATGGCGACCTGCTGGGACATTTTTCTTCCCGGGGAACTATTGTTCTGGATGACGCCGACCTGGATTACCCGCGCCTTTTTGCCTCCCGCCTGCCGATCAGGAAATTGAAACTTGCTTATTGCTTCCAACTGGGGGAGCGGTACGATACCATTGAAATCCCGGAAATCAGGATTGAGACCGACGATTTCAGCGTCTCAGGAAGCTGCCAGCTGGATGATATCCGTCGGAGCCGGCAGGGGAGAATCAAAGCCAGCCTTACCAGCAATCAGCTTGACCTGGAGAATATTTATCGCTATCTGCCGGTTAAAATCATGCCGCCGCAGTTTCTCGCCTTCTGGGAAAAATGCGTTCCTCGGGGCATGGTGCAGATTCGCAATGCTTATCTCAATGGGTCCTATGCAGATATTGCCGGTATCGGCAGCCGGGCCGTGAAGCCGGGATTGTGCGGCGTGAGCCTGAGCCTGGCCGGGGTGTCACTGAAAATGGCTGGGACGTCTGAAAGGTGGCAAAATATTGCCGGTCTCCTGGCCGCTACCGGGGAAAAGATAACCTTTTCCAACCTGCAGTGTGATCTGCCACCCTTTTTCCGACAGCATATCAACGGTTCTCTCGATCGCTGGTACCATGAACCGCGGTTGTCGCTGGTTGATTCTTTTTCCCTGTCCCTGCCGGACAACCCGCAGCTGCTTGATGATTTCAAGGCGGTTGGCGCGGAAATGCTGGGGCGGTTGCCGGTAGTCGCCGACGCTTTGGCGGATTGTCAACAGCTTGGCGGCCGATTTTCCGGAACCTTGCGGCTTGACGGCCGACTGGCGGCGCAATCAGTTTTGAACTGGCAGCTGGATGCTGCCGCCAATGATGTTGTCATCGGTCATCCAGCTCTTGGCCGGCCGTTAAAAAAGATTTTTGGCGATCTTCGCTGTTCTTCCCGGGTGTTGGAGCTGAACAATTTTTCAGCGATTTTGGGCCAATCGCCGGTAAATTTAACCGGCAGAATCACGGATTACCGTGACCCGGAAAAACTGAAACTGGATATTTCCATTCGTTCCACGGCCGTTCATCCAGAGGATTTGACCATTATTCCCCGTATGAAGGCCAGGGCTTCGACCGCCGCTGGTTTAACATCACCGCTGTCTTATTTTAGCGTGAAAATCAAGGGATTTCCCGGCAATCCCTGGTCCCTGCTGGTGGATGGCCGTTTTGCCCTGCGGCATGCAGCGATTACCCTGCCCTGGCTGCCCCATGAACTGGATGATGTTGTGCTGACTGGCGACTGCCAGGGGCATAAGCTTACCGTCCACGAGTTTTCCTGTCGCCGGGGGAAGTCGGCGCTGCGATTAGCCGGGAGCTTCAATGCCGAGGGGAATTCATGTCGGTTGGAAGTACATGGTGCCGCCGACTATCTGGATCCGGATGATTTTTTGAAAAAAGAAGCTGTCGTTTTAACGGGAGAGGAAAAAATACCCTTGTTGGAAATTCCCTTGCCGTTCAAGGAATCCAAACTCGACATGTCAATGGCATGGCCAAAAACCAGATATGGTTCAGGAAAATCAGGGGGGGTGACAAAGGCGTGTCAATGGCCGGTGGGGCAGGAAAATCATTTTTCTTTCAAACTTCCCAAAAAGGCTGATATTGATATTAAACGTCTGTCATTTTCACGGGGGCATTCGGATTTTCGGCTCAAGGGAGTGGTGCATCTGGATGAGCAGGGAAACATGCACGGTTCGCTCAACCAGTTTTCCCGTCGGCTGCAGCTGTCGGACATTTTCCCGCCGCCAAAAAAGAAATATACCTTGTCGATGCAGCTGGAAAAGTTGCGGCCGTATGTGCTGGGTCAGGAGATTTCACTGACCAGCCATATCGGACGGTACCTCAGCTGGAACATGGATGTGGATGATTTAAGCTGCCAGGCGACGGTTGCTGACAATGAGCTGAAAATAAAATCTCTGACCGGTTCCGTGTGGGAAGGTGCGGGAGCCTTAAGCGGCACCTGGGCATTGGATCGTGACCTGTTTTCAGTTATGATTGATTTGCGGAAGGTCAACCTGGCCCAGTTCAACCACTCCCTGGCTCTGTACAGTGAGAAGAGTCTGCCTCTGGAAGGAATAGGCAACGTGAATCTGGGTATTAGGTGGAGTGGCAGCGACGCGCAGTCCTGGCGTCGGAGCCTGAACGGCAAGGTAAGCTTCTCTTTTGTCAAAGGACGGTTGAAGCGGTTTCCGGTGCTTGCCAATATTGCTTCCCTGCTGAATGTCCACCAGCTTCTGACCCTGCATCTGCCGGATTTAAGCGCAGGCGTTCCCTATGATTCCCTGGAAGGCAGTCTGCAGATCAAGGATGGGGTGATGGCGACCGATGATTTTCTGCTTCTGGGTCCGGCGGTAAATATTTCTGCCGGGGGCAGCATCTCCCTGCCGGACCGCCAGGTGGACATGGAGGTGGGTATTCAGCCCTTGCAGGCCATTGACAAGGCCATTGCCGCTGTTCCGGTGGTGGGTTATATCGTGACCGGCGAGGGAAAAACCTTTATTGTCATGCGCTATTCCGTCCGGGGGCCTTTTGGCAAAACTGAAGTTAGTGCGATCCCGGTGCGCGGCCTGGTGGAAAAAACCGGCGGGATTTTAAAACGATTGATTACCACCCCGGTACGGATGTTGCGCTGGCCCGGGAAAATGTTTTCACCTAAAGAAAAGAAGACTCCGGGTATGCCGGAAGCTTCCGGAACCACGGAGGATAAAAAGCCATGATTCGCCTGATTATTTTCGGCTTTCTGATCTATCTGGTTTATCGGCTGTTCAACGGTATGATCTCAGGACCTCAGGCTGGTAAAAATCCTGCCGACCATGGGACATCAACGGCTGGCAGAATGGTCAAGTGTGAGAACTGCGGGCTTTATGTTCCAGAGAATGAAGCGCTTACCCGCCATCACCGCGGGCAGACCGTATATTACTGCAGCAAGGCCTGCAAGAATAAGAAAGCTTCAAATTAACGCGGGCTTAAAGCCCGCAACCCAAATTAAGGTATCAGGATGTTCCGGCATGGCTCTCGCTCATTCT
>JAOZRP010000367.1 GCA_029940125.1 bacterium | reverse complement strand
ACCCCTCAAGGGGGTACTGAAAAGAGTGACAGCCTTTCAGGGATAAGGCACTAAAAACTGACCACTCGACCCGGAACATTGAGGCAACACTCTCTACCCATCCTTCAACGCCCCAGCAGTCGGTCGATGGTTATCGCCGCCGCGGCCCTGACCGGCAAATGGTTATACCCTGCCCCGGCCTGAACCGGTTCCAAGCGGTAATCTACCTGCTGCTGCAATTTCCGGCTGATTCCCCAGGCCGTACCGAAGAGAAGCAGGTAGCGTCCCCGGCCCTGATTGAGGCAAGAACGCAAATCATCAAAACTTGTCTCAGAACCGGTCTTCCTGGCACTGGTGGACACCGTGAAAACCGGGAGGGCAGCATCCGCGTTCACTTCCTCCATCACCTCCGCCAGGCTGCCGGCCAGCCTGAGCTTGGCAAAAGCCAGCTTCCGGTCGGGATTCCGGCGGGCACCAATGCCGCTGGTCCAATGTTCGATAATTTTTTTCACCAGCTGCTGCTGCTCCACCACCGGCGTTACCACCCACACATCCCCGGTTTGATAGGTTATGGCAATCCGGGCCAGGTCATGGAGATCAAGGTTGGTCACCGCCGCAGTAATTTCATTGCCGTCTTTATCTTCAACCGGATAATGAAGCAAGACCGGGTTCAGATACGAGCCGTTCACGATTCTTCCAGCTTCCGGCCAGTTTGCCATTCAGCCAGCAGCTCTTTTTCAGCGAGAGACAAATCAGCTTTTTCCAGCAAATCCGGACGGCGGCAGAAAGTCCGCCACAAGGCCTGGCGCCGCCGCCATTCCCTGATCTGCCGGTGGTGCCCGGAACGCAAAACGTCAGGAACCTTCATTCCCTCGAATTCAGCCGGCCTGGTGTAATGGGGATATTCCAGCAACGGGGAAAAACTTTCCTCGGCCAGCGACTCAGAAGACCCGAGAACCCCCGGCAGCAGCCGCACCACCGCATCAATGATAACCATGGCCGGCAATTCACCGCCGGTCAAAACGTAATCGCCAATGCTTATTTCCCGGTCCACCCTCGAGCGGATGCGCTCGTCAACGCCTTCATAATGACCGCAGAAAAAGAGCAGCCGCTGTTTCCCGGCCAACTCGGCGGCCAGCTTCTGGGAAAACATCTCCCCCTGGGGGGAAGTCAGGACAACCAGCGCCTGCCGTTCCTCACCCCTGAGGGCTTCAATGGCTCGGACGGCCGGCTCCGGCCGCATCACCATTCCCGCTCCGCCGCCATAGGGGTAGTCGTCCACCACCCGGTGGCGGTCAAGGCAAAAATCCCGCAGGTTGTGAACCTGCAGGGAAAGCAGCTGCCGCTCCATGGCCCGGCAGATAATGCTTTCGCCGAATGGAGAGGTAAACATGCCGGGAAAGATGGTCAGTACATCTATATGCAGCATGTTATCATCAACCTTCTTCACGCAGGAGGCGGGAATCAACCACCATGCTCCCTGCCGCTGTATCTATCTTGACAATGAACCTCGACACCGCCGGCACCAGCAGCTCGTCACCGGCTTCCCCGCGGATGCAGTACACATCATGCGCCCCGGTTGACAGAATTTCAACCAGCTCTCCCAGCTCGTCACCGGACACATCCCGGACCTGCAGGCCCAGCAGTTGGAAATGATAATACTCGTCATCATCCAAAAGGGGCAAATCAGCCGCACGGATCACCACTTCCGCCCTGATCAGCGGGGCAACCTGGTTGACGTCCTCATACCCTTTCACCCTGAAAAGGTACCCCCCCCGCACAGGCCGGCCGCCGCGAAAAACCGCCGGCAACAGGCGGCCGTCGGCAAGCCGCAGGTGAATGCCGGGCAGACTGAGGTTTTCAGGCATTCCCCCCGGCAAAACAACCTTGACCTCACCCCGGAGGCCGTGGGATTTGACAATTTTTCCCAGCACCTGCCAGGAATCCTGGTTATTCAACAATCTCGAGAATGGTTTTCTTGCCCAGCTTGGCCGAAGACGCCCCCAGGATGGTGCGCATCGCCCGGGCGGTTTTTCCCTGCCGGCCGATGACTTTGCCCAGATCAGCTTTGGCCACCGACAGTTCCAGAATGGTGGCGCTTTCTCCCTCGACTTCGGTCACTTTGACTTCTTCAGGGTTGTCCACCAGCGCTTTAGCGAGATATTCGACCAGATCTTTCAACATGGCTTTTCCTCCCCTTGCCTCTCATCACTGTCCGTCTGTCCGCACCCAGGCCGCCGTCTCTTCTTCAACCTTAACCGGGAAACAACCGGCCTCTCCTGCTTTTTACGCCTGGGAGCTTGACCTTTTGATCAGGTTGGCAACGACGGCAGTGGGCATGGCCCCTTTGGCCAACCAGTATTCAACTTTATCCATTTTCATCGTGATCTCACTGGGACTCTTGCGAGGATCATAGGTCCCAACCACCTCGATGAAACGCCCATCCCGGGGAGCTTCCGAGTCAGCCACGACGATACGGTAAAAAGGTTTCTTCTTCGCGCCTCTGCGGGTCAATCTGATTCTTACTGCCATTGACTTTTTTCTCCTTTGATTCCCTTGATGATGTTGCTGCTCAGTTAAGCGATTAGCTGTTAGCTGTTAGCTGTTAGCTGTTAGCTGTTAGCTGTTAGCTGTTAGCT
>JAOZRP010000366.1 GCA_029940125.1 bacterium | reverse complement strand
AAGGAGCATGTTGTCAATGGCCTGCGGCGAGTTCAGGAAGAAAAGGCTGAATCCACCTTTTAACGTTTGATCCTTTTGCACTGTTTACCCGCCGTTTTTTCAAGACAGTTTTTTTCGTAATGTCTTTTGTCAATCCCCTGAGATTTTTTGTGTGGTGATAGAAGAGGTATTTCCATCCGGTACAATTGCGCGGGTTAATTTTTTGCGAGAACTGCCGAAATCAGGTTCGGTTGCCGCATGCTGGTTGTTAGTCGGACAGCTTTGGGAACTGCCGCCATTTGCGGCTGAGAAAACCTGGATGAAATGGATATGACTTCATGACCTGTGAGCCGAAAATATTTGTTGAAGTGATGGTTTTTCTTTTGGGTTTGGCCATCGGCAGTTTTTTCAACGTCTGCATCTACCGGATTCCCCGGGAGGAGTCGGTGGTTTCCCCGCCGTCCCGCTGCCCGTCCTGCGGCCGGCAGCTTTCCTGGTGGCAGAACATCCCGGTGCTCAGCTATCTTTTTCTGCGCCGCCGCTGTTATTTCTGCAAGGAGCCGATCTCGCCGCGCTACATGCTGGTGGAGCTGCTGACCGGCATCCTCTACCTGGCGGTCTACCTGCACAGCGGCTGGCAGCCGGCGACCATTGCCTGGCTGGTTTTTGTCAGCCTTTTGATTCCCATTACCTTCATCGATCTTGACCACCAGATCATTCCCGACCGTTTCAGTCTCAGCGGCATTGTCCTGGGATTTTTGGTCAGCCTGGCCGGGTGGACCATCCCCTGGGGGGAGTCGGCCCTGGGCATCGTCGTCGGCGGCGGCGTTCTCTGGCTGATTGCCGAAGGTTATTACCGGCTTACCGGCCGGGACGGCATGGGCGGCGGCGATGTCAAGCTGCTGGCCATGATCGGCGCCTTCCTGGGGGTTAAATCCCTGCTGCTGATCATCCTGGTCAGCTCGCTGGTGGGTTCGGTGGTCGGGGTGTCGCTGATGCTGATTAATAAAAAGAACAGCCAGTTTGCCGTTCCTTTCGGGCCGTTCCTGGCTTTTGGCGCCTTGATCTACTTGTTCTGGGGGCCGCCGTTGATCAGCTGGTACCTGGGGCTGATGGGCTGATATTGCGACGAGAGATTGCCGGAACATCCCGGAAAGTTTCTTTATGGATGGCGGGGTTTCCCCGCCTTAGTATTTTTTGAACCCGGATCAACACCGGGCCAACAGTGAGGTTTTTATTTGCTGCGGATATTTGTTGATGCTGACGCCTGCCCGGTCAAGCAGGAAGTTTACCGGGTCGCCGGCCGCTATCATCTTGAGGTGACGCTGGTGGCCAACTCCTGGATGCGGGTTCCACGCGAGCCGTGGATTGCCCTTAAAATTGTAGGGAAGGGGTCGGACGCGGCTGACGACTGGATCGCGGAACACGTAGAGGTTGACGACGTTGTGGTGACTGCCGACATCCTGCTGGCAAACCGCTGCCTGCAGGGTGGGGCGCGGGTCGTCAGTCCGGCCGGGAAACTGTTTACCAAGGACAGCATCGGTTCGGCCGTTGCCACCCGGGATCTGCTGGCGGAACTTCGCAGTGCCGGCGAGCTGACCGGCGGTCCGCCGCCGCTGCAAAAACGCGACCGGTCGCGTTTTCTACAGCAGTTTGACGAGGTGATTCAATCCATCCGCCGCCGGCATCAGATGGAATAGATTGCAGAAAAAATTGAAGGAATGGTTTGCCGGACAAAACGCCCAAAAATAGAACAAAAAGGCGGGGAGTTGTTTTTACCCCCGGCATCCCAGGGCGATCAGGTACAATTCGGCCGAACTTTTGCGGCTGGCTTCCGGTTTGGTCAGGATTACTTTCTTGAAGTTGCTGCCGACCTCCCGTTGAAAAGCCTTCAACCCCTCCTGCTGGAAAACCTTGCAGAGGAAAAATCCCCCCGGTTTCAGGAACGTGGTGGCCAGTTCCAATGCCTGGGAAGTCAACTCCCGGCTCCGCTGCTGGTCGGTCGTCTTGATGCCGGAGAGGTTGGGGGCGATGTCGGAAATGACCCCGTCGAACCGGTGGCTGGTGATGGTCCTGATCTTTGCGGCCAGCTCCGGGTCAAGGATGTCTGCCTGCAGGGTGTGGCAGGGCGCCTGGTCGAGGCCGGTGATCGGCAGCAGGTCAATGCCAAGGACCAGCCCCTGGGGACCGACCAGCCGGGCGATGATCTGCATCCAGCCGCCGGGGGCCGCTCCCAGTTCCAGGATTTTGGCGCCTTTCTTGAACAGCCGGTGGCGTTGGTGCAGCTGTTCAATTTTGAACGCCGCCCGCGATCGCAGCCCTTCCCTTTTGGCTTTGTGATAAAATCCGTCCTTGCGGTTGAATGCCATGGCCGTTCCTGGTGGTTTTTGATTATCAGTTTGACAGTAAAATATCATGCGTGGTAGGAAAAACAAGGATAAAATATCAGGGTTGGGATAGTTGCATCAATCATGGCAAGATCCAGCAGTGTCCGGTATGTTTTTTGCGTTGTTTTAAAGTCGGCTGACAGTACGCAAGGACCCAAGGCGGGCTTGGCGCCCGCAACCCAAATCAGGGTATCAGGATGTTCCGGCATGGCTCTCGCTCATTCTCGCCGGCCGTCCATGGCCGGCTCCGAGGCGTCC
>JAOZRP010000060.1 GCA_029940125.1 bacterium | reverse complement strand
TAAAAAAGTGAAATATTTTTTGAAAAAGGAGACATTCCCGTGAGTTTACCAAAATTTACCTACCTGGCACCTGCCAGCCTGGAAGAAGCCTGCGGTCTGCTGGATCAATACCAGGGAAAAATCAGAACCAAGGCCGGCGGGACCGATCTGATGGTTCGCCTGGCACAGCGGGCGTTAAAACCGGAATACGTCATGGGCATCAGGAACATACCGGAATTGGAAGGCATTTCGTTTGATCCTGATAAAGGCCTGCGGATAGGAGCCATGGCGCTGCTTTCGGAAGTGGCTGACAACCCGGTTGTTCTGGAACGGTATCCCATGCTGTCCCGGGCGGCCAAAGCCACCGCTACGGTGCAAATCCGCAATATGGGAACCGTGATGGGCAATATCTGCAATGCTTCTCCTTCGGCTGACAATTCTCCGACCCTGGTGGCCATGAATGCCAGCATCGTGGCAGTTTCCTCGGCGGGGGAACGACAGATACCGATTGATGAATTTTTCCTGGGACCAGGACGCAACGCCCTGGAAGCAACGGAAATCGCCAAGGAAATCCTGGTGCCAGTGCCATTGTCCCGCAGCGGAGTCAGCTACCAGAAAATATCGCCGCGGTCAAAAGTTGACATCGCCGCGGTCAATGTGGGCGCCATGGTGGTCGTGGATGAGCAGGGAACCTGCCAGCAGGCCCGCATCTGTCTTGGCGCCGTCGGTCCCATTCCTCTGCGGGCCACCAGCGCCGAAGAATTCCTACTGGGAAAAGTCATTACCGATGAAGTGGCCGAAAAAGCCGGGGCTCTGGCCGGTTCTGACGCCTCGCCTATCTCTGACGTACGGGCCTCCAAGGAATACCGACGGTTAATGGTGATCATCCTGACCAAGAGAGCCCTGCTGGAGGCCCGGCACGGCACCGGCATTTAAAACGCCAATGGGTGAATATCAAAAAAACAGCAATAATACTATACGATAGAGGGGTTATTATGAGTACAAATTTTTCCGTGGTCGGCAAAAGCCTGCCCCGTTCAGACGCCAGGATCAAAGCGGTGGGCGCTGCCCGCTACTGCGACGACATTATTCGCCCGGGAATGCTTTTCGGCAAGATATTGCGCAGCCCGGTCGCCCATGCCAAAATCCTCAACATTGATGTCAGCAAAGCCAAGGCCCTGCCAGGGGTTAAAAGCGTTATTACCGCCGACGACACCCTGAAAATCCGTTTCGGCAACTGGCGGCTGGTGCCGGAAAGCCAGGATGAACTCCCGCTGGCAACGGACAAAGTTCGCTTTATCGGTGATGAAGTCGCTGCTGTCGCCGCCATCGACAAGGATATCGCCGAAGAAGCCTTGAGCCTGATCAAGGTTGATTATGAAGAACTGCCCGGTGCTTTTTCGGTGGATGAATCTATGGCCGAAGGCGCTCCGGTCATTCATGAGGCCAATCCCAACAATATCAGCCTGCAGCGTAAAATTGACTATGGTGACCTTGACCAGGGCTTTGCCGATTCTCATCTCATTCTGGACAACGAGTTCACCGTGCATGCCACCAGCCACGCCTACATGGAGCCCTGCTCCTGCGTGGCCGAATACGACCATGACGGACGGTTGACCATCTGGACCTCGACCCAGACGCCTTATTTTGTCCAGTGCCTGCTGGCCCAGACCCTGGGTATGCGGGAAAATGACATCCGGGTCATCAAACCCTTTGTCGGCGGCGGCTTTGGCGGCAAGATGGAGTTGCGCAAATGGGAATTCTGCGCTGCCTTCATGGCCCGGGAAACCGGACGGCCGGTGAAATTCACCCTGACCCGCAGTGAAGAACTGACCACCGGACGGCGGCGCCATCCGATGAAAATCCGCTCAAAAATCGGCTTTTCAAAAGACGGCATTATCCTGGCCAAAGAATTCACCGCCTACCTGGACGGCGGCGCCTACAACAGCATGGGACCGACGGCTGCCTTTCTGTGCGGCAACTTCGGCGGCATGCTCTACCGCCACCCCAACTACCGCTACAACGGCTACCATGTCTACACCAACAAGCCGCCGGCAGGAGCCATGCGCGGCTTTGGCGCTCCCCAGGCCCTTTTTGTCGCTGAAACCCAGATGAACATGGCCGCCCAGGAACTGGGAATGGATCCTCTGGACATCCGGCTGAAAAATGCCATGGTTACCGGCGATGAGATCCCCGGAGTGGCAAAGATTTCCAGCTGCGGCTTTAAAGAATCGCTTCTGAAAGTAGCGGAAATGACCAACTGGAGGGAAAAACGCAAAAACCTGAAAAAGGGACAGGGAATCGGCATCGGCTGCTACAGTTTTATTTCCGGCGGCGTCTTCAACTGGTTCAACACCCGCTACAATTTCACCCGGGCGGAAGTCCGGGCCTTTGACGACGGCACGGTCCACCTGCTGACCATGGCCTCGGACATCGGCCAGGGCTGCGATACGGTTTTGCGGCAGATTCTCGCCGAGGAACTGGGCCTGGAAGTCAAGGACATTCGCCTGACGGCCGCCGACACCGCCGTAACTCCCCAGGCGGATCTGGGAACCTGGGGCAGCCGGGTCACCTTGATGGCCGGCAACGCGGTGCGCAAGGCGGCGGCGGAAATCAAGGAGCAGTTGTTCAAGGTTGTTTCAATGAAATTTGATTTGAATGTCATCCACGACATGGCCTGCAAGGACGGCCGCATTTATGCCAAGAACCGTCCTGACCGGGGCATTGACTTCGGCGAGGCCGTCCGTCTGGCCCAGCGGGCCAACCGCGGTGATCCCATTATCGGTTACGGCTCCTACACCCCGCGCAATAAAGGACTGGTCACCCCGGCCTTCAGCTTTGGGGCCCAGGTCGCCGAAGTTGAAGTGGATCTGGAAACGGGCGCCATTGAAGTCAAGGAGATGAATACCGCCCACGACTGCGGCACCCCCATCAACCCCATGTCGGTTGAAGGACAGCTGGAAGGTTCCGTTCACATGGGCCTTGGCTACGCCCTCAGTGAACAGTTTATTATGAAAGGCGGCAAAACCCTGACCTCAACCTTCCTGGATTACAAAATCCCCTGCGCGGAGGACATGCCGCCGGGGAAATCGGTACACATTGACACCTATGAACCCGAAGGTCCCTTTGGCGCCAAAGAAGCCGGGGAAGGGCTGGTGTCACCCACCGCTCCGGCCATTGCCGACGCCGTCTGCCACGCAACCGGCTACCGTTGCATGGATTTGCCGATTACGCCGGAAAAAGTGCTTAAAGGTCTGGGTAAGCTATAATGATGAAAAAGACGGTTCCAGCATTAAAAGATGTTCAGCTTGTCATTCTCCAGGCGGGGAAAAATCCCCCCTGCACCCAGCCGTCTTTCGGCAACTGCCGCGGCTGCTTTGGCTGGCAGGCAATGATAGAAGCAGCCGCCGGCGGGGATGCCGTCTGGCAGCGGGTTCCCATCCACTGCCCGGTCACCGGCTTGACGGTCAAGGTATCCAAAAAAGCGTAATGGAATAATTCCACCACAGAAACAGCTGCTCGTTTTTAAACTATGCAGACGGCAGGCAATTATGCCTGCCGTTGTTTGTTTGCCGTCAAGGTCGAACCATCTCGGGGCAGCAGTTTATTCAACAGGAAGGTAATCAGGATTGCCGCCGCAAAGCGAACCAGCAGAATCAGGACACCATCAGCTCCGATGGCCACAAACAGCAGGGTATCTTCAAAAACGGAGTGATTGACACAGAGAAAGGTAATAATAAGGACTAGTTCCCGCCGGCTCATGTCTCCCTGGCGGGCATAGTGGATAATCATTCCTGCCCCGTAAGCAAGGCCAAAGGTCAAGCCGATCACCAGGGGAAAAGCCCCCTGGCCCGAAATGCCGAGATAACGCACCACTCTCCCCAGCTGCCCGGCGATCTTTTCCAAAACTTTCAAGTCATCCAGTATCTGCATGCCGACCATCAAGGGAACCACGATCAGGGCCAGATTCCAAACCTGGACCATACTGCCGCGCAACCCTTGACCAAGAATCAACAGAATATCCATGTTCCTCCTTCCTTACATCAGAACAATGGAATGAAAGGTTCCAAACCGCCTTAAAAAAACGGTCATGAAAAATCTTGCTTCATGCTCATCCGGACAAGTTCACGTCCCGATGAACGCTTTCGGCGGTCAGCCGTCAGCTTTCAGTAAAATCTTGAAAAAACAGCTTGTTAAGCTGAAAGCTAAAGGCTGACAGATCCTCCGGAAACGGCAGTTTCCAAATGACAGCTACTTCACCGAGAAAAAAGCCAGATAATGATAAAGGCCGATGGCCAGTATGAGGCCCAGGCCCAGACGGAAAAAAACAAACGGCCAGGCGGTGATTCCGGTTTTTTTACACACCGCTGTTTCCACCACCAGGCTGTGGGAAAGCAGCAGAAACAACGCGAAAACCGTCACCTGGGAATGGTCAAGGGACAACGGCGTTACCGCTCCAATGGCCGCGTAGAGATTCAACAGGTTCCCCAATACCACTCCCATTGCCGCTTCCCCCGGCAACCCCATGAGTTCCATCAGGGGCCTGCAGACCCTGCCAATCCATCGCAGCACCGGGGTATGAGACAAAACGGTCATTATCAGATAGATCGGCACCATGATCAGGGCCAGCTCCCACGTGGTCAGCAAACCGTTCTTCAATCCCCGCTGCAGTGTTTTTTTGATAACCATTACGTCCTTCCCCTCCGGCGGCAAAAGTGATCGTCGTCTCTGCCTGTAGCACAAAAACACCTGAAAGACCAGTCCGGCAAAACCGCGGGCGCATGCCGATTTCAACGGCCATCACCGTACAAGCAGGCGAAATAAAAAAGGATTTTAATTCTTGCAATTACTAGGATAAATTACTAAGATATAGGATGTATTGGGAAGGATAAGATAAAGAGTCTTTTGTAAAAAGAAAGGGGAGGAGAATGGAAATTAAAAGTATTCTGGTACCAATTGATTTCTCCGAAGATTCTTTTTATGCTTTGGAATATGCCTTGGACCTGGCTGCCAGCCACGGCAGCACCCTGAGCATCCTGTATGTCAACCGTGATGAAAGCCTGTTGTACCATTATCTTTCCGCCAGCGAATACGAGGCGATTCGCAACCGGGCGCTTGAAGACGCCAAAGAAAAACTCGGGGGACTGGAAAAAAGATTCCCTAAATTGAAAAATATTGACTACCATTACCATGTCCGTCGGGGAGTTCCTTATGTTGAAATTCTGGAGGAGCTGGAACAAAACCCCGTGGACCTGGTGGTCATCGGTTCCCATGGTCGTCATGGATCGAAAAAATATTTTTACGGCACCACGGCTGAAAAGGTCGTACGCCGGACCAATACTACCATTCTCGTAACCAGGAAACCTGATTAGCCACATTACATCAGAAAGGAGGGGTGCCACCAAAAGACAGTCAGTGAATCAGTTCGTACTTCGGTAAATTTCATACAAAACCAACCAGAAATTAAAGGAGGTAGTTCATGAAAAAATTAACTGTACTTTTACTCAGCTTGGCATTGCTGTGTCTCTGCGCCCCGGTCCAATCATCCGCCCGGATGCGCTTTGTCACCATCGGCACCGGCGGCGTTACCGGCGTTTACTATCCCACCGGCGGCGCTATCAGCCGCATGGTCAACAAAAAAGCCAAGGTATACGGCTTGAAAGCCACGGTTGAGTCTACCGGCGGTTCCGTGTTCAACATCAACGCGGTGATGAACGGCGATTTGGAATTCGGAATTGCCCAGTCTGACCGCCAGTATCAAGCCTACCACGGCCTGAAGGAATGGAAGGGAAAACCCCAGAAGGACCTGCGGGCGGTTTTCAGCATTCACCCGGAATCCGTTACCCTGATCGCCTCCGATGCCAGCGGCATCAACTCCCTCAAAGACCTGAAAGGCAAACGGGTAGCCATCGGCAACCCCGGTTCCGGACAGTTGGGAAATTCCCGGGACGCCCTGTGGCTGGCCGGCCTGGACGAGAAAAAGGACATCAAGGCCGAATACATCAAAGCGGTTGAATCAGCCAGCGCCCTGCAGGATGAACGCATCGACGCGTATTTCTACACCGTCGGCCATCCGAACGGCTCCATCAAGGAAGCGACCGCCGGCCGGGTCAAGGTTCACATTGTCCCGATCGCCAATGTAAAACCGCTGCTTGACAAATATCCCTATTATGCCTCGGCCAATATCCCGATGAAGTTTTACCCCAACGCCACCAACAAGGAAGAACAGGTTCCGACCTTCGGCGTCAAGGCCACGCTGGTAACTTCAGCCAAGGTTCCTGATGACGTCGTATACGCCATCACCAAGGAAGTTTTTGACAATTTTGAGGCCTTCAAAAAACTGCACCCGGCATATTCAGTCCTGACCAAAAAGAATATGCTCGAGGGCCTGTCGGCGCCGCTGCATCCCGGAGCCATCAAATATTTCAAGGAAGCCGGCCTGATGTAAAGAAAAATAACAGGAACAGGCAATACCGTTTTTCGGTATTGCCTGTTTTTTTCCCCGGGCTCGCCCCAACAATGAACTGAGGCCACACAGCTCATTAACAAGCAAGTTCCAGTGCTCATATATTTACGACGGGAGGGGAGGAAAATCCGATGGCGCCCAAGGAAGAGAACAACCTCGAACAGAAAATCCAGCTTGATGAGATCATTGCCGAGGAAACCGGAGAAATCAGGATTCTGCAGGGATATGAACGCTTTATTATCCCCAGCATAGCCTTTACCTGGTCTCTTTTCCAATTATCCATCTCCAGTTGGCTGCTGCTCGATTCCATTACCATCCGGGCCATTCACCTGGCCTTCGCCCTGCTGATCATCTTCCTCAGCATCCCGGTATTTAAAAAACCCCGCAAACACCTTAAATTTTTATCTTCACGCGATCATATTTCCTGGAACGACTATCTTTTTGCCATCGCCGGCGCCGTCAGCGCCCTCTATCTCTACTTTGACTGGGAAGGCATCTCCGGCCGGGCCGGAAGTCCCACGACGCTTGACCTTGTTTTCGGCATTATTCTCCTGTTTCTGCTGCTGGAAGCCGCTCGCCGGGCACTGGGGCCGGCATTGTCAATTATTGCCATTGTCTTCAGCCTGTACGCTTATTTTGGCCCTTACATGCCGGATGTCCTGGCCTTCCGCGGCGTGTCGCTGAACCGCTATTTCAGCCAGATTTCCCTGTCCTCCGAAGGCATCTACGGCATCCCGCTCGACGTTTCCGCCCGGGTGGTTTTTCTCTATGTCCTGCTGGGAGCTTTGCTGGAAAAAGCCGGGGCAGGAAAATTTTTCATCGATCTGGCCTTGTGCTTTTTAGGGAAATACAAGGGCGGCCCGGCCAAAGCCGCCGTGCTGGCCAGCGGTTTTACCGGCATGGTCTCCGGTTCAAGCATCGCCAACATCGTCACCACCGGCACCTTTACCATCCCCCTGATGAAAAAGGTCGGCTATCCGGCCACCAAGGCGGCGGCCGTCGAGGTGGCGGCCAGCACCGACGGCCAGATAGCCCCGCCGATCATGGGGGCGGCCGCCTTCATCATCGCTGAATATGTCAATGTCCCCTACGTTGCCGTGGTCAAGGCCGCTGCTATTCCAGCGTTTGCTTCTTACGTCGCTCTGCTTTACATCACCCACATCGAGGCCTCCAAGCTGGGACTGCGGGGACTGCATAAAAGTGAACTGCCCAGGCTGAAGGAAACCCTGCTTTCCGGGCTTCATTTCCTGATTCCCATCGGCATCCTCCTGCACGAACTGATCATTCTCAGGCATTCACCGGACAAATCAGCCTTCATCTCTATTCTCTGGCTGTTCGGCGTCATTATTCTCAAGGATATCTATGACAACCTGCGTTCGCGCGGCCCGATAGTCTCAGCCCTGAAAAAAAGCTGCTTTACCATTTTTGACGGCATGTCTTCCGGGGCCCGCAATATGGTCAGCGTCGCCGTGGCCTGCGCCTCGGCCGGCATTATCGTCGGCGTCGTCAACATGGGCATCGGCGGCATGATTACTCAAATTGTCGAGCAACTCTCCGGCGGCAACATCTACCTGATGCTGATCATCACCGCCATCGCCAGCCTGCTGATCGGCATGGGACTGCCAACCACCGCCACTTATATCGTCATGGCTTCCCTGACCGCCCCGATCATTGTCAACGTCGGCGGCGCCAACGGCTTCATTGTTCCCTTGATGGCCGCCCACCTGTTCTGCTTCTACTTCGGCATCCTCGCCGACGATACACCGCCGGTGGGACTGGCCTCCTACGCCGCCGCCGCCCTGGCCCATTCCGATCCAATTCCCACCGGGATCCAGGGCTTCATGTACGATATCAGGACAGCGATCATCCCATTCATGTTCATCTTCAACAGCGATTTGATCCTGCACAACATCAACAGCTGGCCGCTGGGCATCCTGATTTTCGTCATGGCCTGCATCGGCAGCTGCGCTTTTGCTTCCGCCACCCAGGGATGGTTTATTACCAAAAACAAGTGGTATGATGTTTTTCCCCTGCTGGGAGTTACCATTATCATGTTCCGTCCCGGCTTGCTTGCCAGCCTGCTGTCGCTGCCAAACAAATACCTGGCCTACCTGGCGGGACTGCTTTTATGGGCGGGTATTTTCTATCTCCAAAAATTCAGAACCAGGAGTACAGCAACAGCGTAATTCCCCCGATTTTCAGGCAACACCTAACCTTCAGCGACAAAGATGGAGGATGTTATGAACAGAAAGGTCGCGAGATGGTTGATCCCAAGCCTTGTGATTCTTTTCATTTTACCGCTGACCTCTATGGCCGCCGGCAGGTTCGTTGACAACGGTGACGGCACCGTCACCGACCTGCAGCAGGGACTCATGTGGGGCGCCTTTGACAACCAGGGAGACATCAGCTGGCAGGAAGCCAAAAGGTGGGTGGGCTTTACTTTTCCCTACACAATCGAAAAAACGTATGACAACTGGCGCCTGCCGACCGTCAGCGAACTGCGAAGCCTCTACGTCCCCAATCAGGAGCACCGTGGCGGCTACCAGGCTGACTGCGGCAAAACGGTGCACATCGTGCCGCAAATCCACCTCAGCTGTGCCTGGGTATGGTCGGCGGAAACCAGATCAATCACCGCCAGGGTTTTCAACTTCAGCCGCGGCAACAGCTATATGGACAGGATGGCAACCAGGCGCGGCTTCCGGGCCCTGGCGGTACGGACGATCAAGGAAAAAGACGGCCGGTAGTAAGGAGGCCTTTCAACTTTCCGCAACCAGGGAGGCAACGTCGCTGGCCGGGAGAACCCTGAACAGGGGATAGAGGGGATTTCGGCGATAAAAATCCATCAGGGCCTGATGCACCTCGTCTTTGTGGGCGCAGCTGGCATCTTCCACGATGATGGTCTTAAAGTCATGGCACAGCGAGTCAAGCGCCGTGGCCAGGACGCAAAACAAAGAGGTTATGCCGCAAACCGCCACGGTATCAACCCGCAGGGTGCGCAGCGTCTGGTCAAGATCGGTTTTAAAAAAGGCGGAGAAACGCCGCTTGGGCATGATAATGTCACCAGCTTTCCGGATTAAGGCATCTGCTACCTCCGCTCCCGCCGTGCCGCGAATGGCATGGGGTGACATGCGGCCGCCAAAAATAAAATCTTCTTCCAGGAAGGAATCACTGGCGTAGATGACCAGCCCGCCGGCCTCCCGAAAAACAGCGGCCAGATTATTGATAACCGGAATGATTGCTCCAGCCTGACGGGCCACCAGGTTGTGATCCGGGTCCGCCAGATTGTCCTTGACCATATCGATAACAAGCAAGGCTCCCCTGTTCATCGCGTCACCTCGTCTCCAGTAACATATTGAAAAAAATATGCTATTTGATTAAGCTGAAAACTAACGCGGGCTTAACGACCGCAACCAAAATCAGGGTATCAGGATGTTCCGGCATGGCTCTCGCTCATTCTCG
>JAOZRP010000365.1 GCA_029940125.1 bacterium | reverse complement strand
GGGATGAAAAATTGTGCTTTGTTGAGGAGTAAGAACTTTTTCGATATCGGGAAATAATTATTATTTGGTGAAGACTGGAGGAGAAAGTGAAAAAAATTGCCTTATCGGTGAATGACAACAATGGTCTTGATGGCGAAATGAGTATGCATTTCGGTCGTTGTCCCGCCTACCTGATTGCCTATGTGACAGATGACAACCAGATAGAAAAAACCGAAGTGGTGGAAAACCCTTATTTCGGTCAGCATGTGCCTGGTCAGGTGCCGGGTTTTATCAAGTCCCTGGGTGCCGATGTCATGATCGCCGGAGGCATGGGCCCAAAAGCCATAGATATGTTTCAGGGTTTTGGCATTGATGTGGTAACGGGAGTTGGGGGGAAAGTAAGCAATGTTCTGCAGGCCTATCTGGATGGAAAGATATCCGGGGCGGCCAGCTGTGGTCATGGACATGATCATTGATTTGATGGGTGAGGGGTCGTATGCTCATTGCTTTCAGCCTTGATGGTAACAATGAGAAGGCCTTGATAGATCCGCGTTTTGGTCGTTGTCCTTACTTTGCCTTGGTTGATGATCAGAATGGGGCGGTTGAATATGTGCCTAACCCGGCTGCCGGTGTCGCGGTGGGTGCCGGCACCGGTGCGGCCCAGGCTTTAATAGATAAAGGCGTCGCGGCGGTGGTGACCGGGCAGGTGGGGCCAAAAGCCTTGGAGATCCTTGAGGCAATGCAGGTTCCTATCTTTTTAGTGCCCCCCGGATGTGATTTTAACGCTGCGGTTTCTTCTTATCGAGAGGGAAAGTTGCGTCAGTACACGATACAAAAGTTTTAAAAAATTTTTTGTTGCCAGTTAGGCAAACCTAATTCCGTGTGTCTTTAGCAGGCAGATGAAGCAAAAATTATGTAGGAGGTGATAGAAATGCCAGGATTAGATGGAACTGGTCCTCAGGGTATGGGACCGATGACCGGCGGTGGTCGTGGCTATTGTACCGGTGGAGCTCCCTGGCCCTATTATGGCCGACGTTTCGGCGGTGGTGTCCCGGGAACTTGGTGGAGAGCTCCGTATGCTGGTTTCCGGGGATATGCCTATGATCCTTCTGCTGAGCTGGCTTTTCTCCAGCAGCAGGTCTCCGTCTGGCGGCAGAATGTTGAGCAGATGGAGGCTCGGATTAAGCAGCTGAATGACCAGCTGAACAAGAGCGAGTAGGTAAAGTAAGTAGGTAAAGTAAGATTAACGTTGTAACTTTTCTGGAATAAGGTTTGCCTAACGTATTCCTAAGTTGAGCAATTGTGATCGGCATGCAGCGATTGAAAACTAGAAGTATGGGATTAAAGATAAACTGTCTCCAGCAGGTGAAGATTGGTAAACGGAAGCATCTTGTAATTATTGAACTAATATCTGATTGCTAAAAGCTAATCGCTTGATGTAGGATATTGGTTTGATAAGAAAGAAAGGACGGAAACATGAAGATAGCTATTAGTTCATCAGGACAAAAAATGGATGCCCAGGTGGATCCCCGGTTTGGTCGTTGTCAGTATTTTATTATTTATGATACTGATTCGGGCGACTTGGAGGCTTTGGCGAACGAATTTCAAGGCGCGTCGGGAGGTGCCGGAACTCAGGCGGCCCAGATGGTGGTTGGCAAAGGGGTGAAAGCCGTGTTGACCGGCAATTGCGGACCTAACGCCTTTGCCGTGCTTCAGGACGCCGGAGTGCAGGTGGTAACCGGTGCCGGAGGAACCGTGGGAGAAGCCGTTGAGCAATTCAAACAAGGAGGCTTGCAGTCATCAGCCGGCCCAAATGTTGGTGATCACGCGGGAATGAATGCGCAGCCCCAGGGGGGAGGATCTTTTGCTCCCGGCATGGGCATGGGCCGCGGTGGTGGCATGGGCATGGGTCGCGGCGGCGGTATGGGCCGTGGCGGCGGTGGTGGTATGGGCCGTGGTGGCGGCATGGGCCGCGGCGGCGGACGTCGTGGTGGCTTTTAAGAGTTTTTTCAGGTTTTGCTTGCTGAAAGATGGCAGGATTTCCACGGAGACGTTATGAACGGTCTCCTGGTCATTGCCTTAATGGCAGAACGCCGATAAAAAAGGTAGTGGCGGTGTATTGTTGGAAAAGAAAAAGGAGGTGATTGGAATGCCAGGTTTTGATGGAACAGGTCCTCAGGGACAGGGATCAATGACTGGTCGGGCAATGGGGTATTGCGCTCGCCCGATAGCTGATCCGGTCTATGACCGTCCCATGGCCGGTCCGCAGATGACGGGACAACCGGTACTTTATGGGGTTGGCCGTGGCGGTGTGCCGAGGGGCGGTGGTCGCGGCCGTGCTTTTGGCGGTGGTCGTGGTCGTTCAACCGGTTGGCGTCGTCGTTGGTAGCCAATGTTTGGGTATAACCTGTTACAATCTTTATCAATCCAGAAAGCGGACGGGGGGAGTGCTCCCCTGTTCCAGGATTCAGGTTCAGGTGCGGCTTTTGCAACCCGGGCAATAGTGATTGCCCAAGGGTTGCGGAGCCGGACTTTGTACCGCAGGTGATAAAGCCTAAATCAAGCTATGAGCTTTTGGCAGTTAGTACCTTATCCCTGAAAGGCTGTCAAAAAAACAAGAAATTGTCGGAAATACTTACTTAAGGATGTTCGTGCTTGGCTCATAGCGGTTTTGGC
>JAOZRP010000059.1 GCA_029940125.1 bacterium | reverse complement strand
GGGCTACCCTCACGATATCGCGCCGGAAAACAGCACCGGCTGCCGACTTTAGAACAACGCAAAAAACATACCGGACACTGCTGAAATCAGCTATTTTTCCTGCCATACCGGGCTTCGCTTCTCCAGAAAGGCCTGCACCCCTTCCTTGGCGTCTTCAGCGGTACAGAGGCGGGCAAAAGCTTCATTCATATAGTCGAAAGCCTGATAATAATTCATGTCGGCGGCACTGTAAAAGGATTTTTTGGCAATCTGAACCGCCACGGGACTTTTCTTGGCCAGCAATACCGCCCATTCCCGGGTGGCGGCTTCCAAGTCATCTTCAGGAACCACTTTATTTACCAGTCCCATGTCCAGAGCCTGCTGCGCGTTGACCAATTCTCCATACAGCAGCAGCTCAAGGGCCCGCTTCCTGCCAACGGATTTGCTAACCGGTATAATGGGACCAATACAGTTCAAGCCGACGTTGATGGCCGTCAAGCCCAAACGCGCCCGCTCGCTGACCACCGCCAAATCGCTGGCCGCCACCAGGCCGGCGCCGTTGGCCGCCGCCACCCCGTGAACCTGGGCAATGACCGGTTTTTTCATCCGGCTGATGATACCCAAAGGCGCTTCCATACATTCAATCCACTCGCGATACTCCGAAGCCGTCTTGCCAAAAAAATCACCGACGTCAATACCGGCGCAAAAGGCCTTTCCCGCCCCCTTGACAAT
The DNA here is from genome assembly GCA_029940125.1 of bacterium. GTDB lineage: Bacteria > Desulfobacterota > Anaeroferrophillalia > Anaeroferrophillales > Anaeroferrophillaceae > DQWO01. The sequence continues at coordinate 9,318 of JAOZRP010000059.1, read as the reverse complement.
CACAACCCGCACCCGCCGGTCCTCGTCAAGTTCCTGCAGCGCCTGACCGAGTTCCCTGGCCAACGTAGTGGTAAACGTGTTGAGGCTTTTCGGCCGGTTAAGGGTTATATCGGCAACATAATCATCACCAATGGCCACTACAATACTTTCATAGCTCATTACCACTCTCCTTTATTTGCTATTTAGTGCTCATCCGGAAAGGTTTACTTCCCGATAAACGTTTTCAGCAATTAGCAATAAAACCATGACCGGGTTGTCGCTATCTCGCCGGAATTAATCAGAACATTCATTTTAACGGTCAACTCATGACGATTTTTTAAACACCTGCGAGGCATGATCAATATCCTCCGGACAGAAAACGAACAGGGTCTTGCCCTCGGCGGGGGAAACGGAACCGTAAACATAGTTGATATTAATGCCGGCAGCACCAATCTTCCCGGCAACTTCCGCCAGCGCCCCGGGTCGATTGTCCAGCTCAATCGCCATAACCGGCATAATATCATACAGATAACCATGTTCAGCCAGCAGGTCCATGGTTTTATCGGTATCGCTGACCAGCAGGCGAACGAGGGCAAACTGCTCTGAATCCTTTTGGATCATGCCATAGCTGGCCGCCGTGGCATAACGCCTGAAAACTTTTCCCCGGGCATTAAAAAGCTGCTTCACGTAGCTGCTGGCATCCTGGATAGTAATGGCATCAATATTGATGCTGTTTTCAGCCAGCATCAAAGTCAATTTAGACAACTCACCCGGAACGTTTTTCAAAAAAAGTGAAATTTCAGTACGAACCATGCATTCCTCCTTGCGTAAAAAACTTTACCGCCGTTTTCACCACCAGCGGACAGCACCTGCAGACCTCTAACCATGATCATAGTTGCTTGTCAAGAATATAAAGCACCATTTTTTCCCATCCCCTTGATCACGGGCATGCAAATGGCACGGCTGTAAGGAAGAGCGAAGAAACATTACATAAATGAAAACCGGGAACGGTAATGAAGCGGCACATTCATTGGCAGCCCTGCTGGAATTTTTTTTCAACCCGTACAACGATCATATCTTCACCGATCCCCTCGCCAACCATGAAGAGTTTAACTATCTAACAATAAAGAGGTTTTTCTTTTCTCCCTCTGTTCAAAGCATCAAGCAAAACGGTCAATGGAGCAAGTATACAGTCGAGACAAAAAGAACTTGATGATTGGTACATTTCCTGCGTCTCTTTCAGAAAAGGAAACGCAGAAAAAAGCACATGATCCAGCCGGAAAACCGCAATCAAGGGGGGAAGCTAAAGAATGGAAGCACTCAAAACAACAATGACGGCAGGCATGATCATTTTCTTTGTGGCCTTAAGCGCCGCCCCGCTTCAGGCCCGGTCGGTACTCGGCCGATCCGGCAGCGGAATATCGTGCTGTTCAACCAAGGACGGAACCTGCTGCGTTATTCAACCAGCAGCCCTGAAGCGGAACCAAAAAGCGGATTACCAGCAGAAGTTGTCCCTGCTTGAAGAAAAGATAAAGCACGCCATGGATGACCTGGACGCGGCAATCGCCAGCCACAATGTCAAAATCAGGAAATCATTGCAGCAAAAAGTTGAAATGCTGGAAAAGGAATACTGGCAGCTGAAAATGGCCGAATGAAAAAATAAAGGCAGGAAATCCAGTTAAAAAATATCAGCTGAAAAAAGGTAAATTTTCGTTTCCGACTGCTGCCAGCAGTTGGTCGACAACCCAGCCTTCATGCAGGTATGGGCAAGAAATTCCTCCCGACCCCAGCCATATTCCGTTGCCACCTGGGGAAGCAGCAGGCCGGCATATCCCTGGCATTCAATATACAACCCGTGAATGCCAACCTTGATCTCCTCAATATCCTTTACCAGCTTCAGAGGCGTCAGCACTGAAATCTCCAGTTCCAGCTGATCAAGCTCAGCCTCGGCAACCGGAGGAAAACGGGGATCGCTGAAAGCCGCGGCCCTGGCCATTTCCCGGATGGTTTCAACCAGGGGCCGGGTTCCCTGTATATGACCAATACAGCCCCGTAAAGCTCCCTGCTTCGTCAAGGTCACGAAAGCGCCTCTTTTTTCTTCCAAATGACCGCCGGCTGGAATCTCAGGCAGCGGATCAGGCTGCCGGAACCTGGCGGTAATTTCCGCCTTGGCCAGCTGGCGCAGATAGTTTTTTTCGGCTTCCGTCAATCCCAAATCAATGCCCACATGCCGCTCTTGCTTTTCTTCCATTTTCTCCGTCACCATTCCTGAAATTGCTCGAACAGCTTGAACTGTCCGGTTGGAAATTTTCAGCAGCTGGAAATTCAGCGGTAGATAGCCGCGGCCATGTAACCCACCACCTGGCTGCGATCACCGGTCACATCACCGGAATTCTGGTAGGCAACCACCTTAGCCCTGGCGGCGCCAAGCTGTGCCGCCAGTCTCATAACCACCATCATCGGCCCGGCGCCGCAGGCCTCGGCCTGACCGCCGGCAACAACATCCCAGAGTTTCCGGGCATCATTATTATTTACCGCTTCCAGGATGTTACTGTCCAGACTGACCGCCTCATCATAAGAATGATAGTGGGAAAGATCGGAACTGGCCACCAGCAGCACCTTTTTATCCGCCAGCAGGCCGGCCAGGCCGTCAACCATCATCGAAGCGGTTTCCCAGTCCTGGGAACCCATTACCACCGGAATGAGGGAAAACTCCGGCAGCACCACCTGCAGAAAGGGCAGCTGCACCTCCAGCGCATGCTCCCGGCTGTGAGCCTGGGGAACATGATGAAACACGCTGTAGTCGTCCAGCAGCTGCTGCACAAGATTTTCCGCCACTGGAATCATCCCCAGCGGGGTCTGGTAGACGCCGGCCGGGTAGAGTGACGCTCCCTGAAAATAGACGTGGTGACTGGGAGAAACAACCAGGACATAATCATATTCAGCCCCGGCAAGCTGATGGTAGGCAGCGGCGGCAACTCTCCCTGAATACATGTAACCGGCATGGGGACTTATCAAGCCGATGACCGAACCCGAAACCCGTTCCATCCCGGCCACACTCTGGAGATAGTCGGCAAGATCACGACGGAGCACCTCAGGATCAGCCGGATAAAATGCCCCGGCAACCGCTGGTTTCCTTACCAAAACAGCCATCATCCCCTCCCCGAAAAGAACGTTTCTTTTCCCTTGATTATTCTCAGGAGACTACGTATACCATTGATGTATCAACCATGCTTTTCCGGAAACAGACAGGTCCCCGATCAAGATCAAAAAGCTTTCCGACCCTAACAAATTGGGACCAAAACACTTAACAACCATGAAGGCTTCTCAATACGACTTCGTTTTCTTCGTATGCTTCGTGGTGAAGCAAGTTTGGGTTACAGGCATTGAGCCTGTCTTAAATAATCTAACATGATTCCATTGGTTGTCAAGACCACTGAAAAAGCCATGGACAAAAAAGACATTCTCACCACCCTGGAAAACCTGCTTTTTTCCCAGTTCAACATCCGGGTGGTGTACGAGAACCTCCTTTCCCAGTCCATCAAGAGGAAACGGGGACTCTGCCGTTTTGATGATGAATACCTGTTTATCATCAATAAAAAGGAGAAAACCGACTACAAGATTGCCGCCATCTGTGACATTCTTGGCAATTTTGACCTGGAATCCATTTATCTCCCCCCTCAAGTAAGAAAAGTCATCGAAAAAAATAAAAAACAATAAAAAAGAGGGGATCACCTTTCCAGGCAATCCCCTCCGCTGCTTTACAGCAAAAAACAAACCGTCTTACTTTTCGACAATGGCATCGCTCGGGCACACTTCGACGCAAGAGCCGCATTCCACACATTTATCCTGATCAATTACATAAATGTCGTCGCCTTCAGAAATGGCATCTTCAGGACATTCTTCCGCACAGGTACCACAGGATACACATTCATCAGTAATTACATACATGGCCAAACCTCCTCTAGTTTACGCCCCACCTTCGAGGGTTGTCTCTTATCAGCCCCAACCCGGCAGGCAGTTTATATTTTGACCGGCAGCCACCCCCGGCCGCCGGCCAGCTTCTTTCTAAATTTCCATTACTTCCTGTTCTTTAAGCTCGACTATTTCGTCAACCTTGCCAACAAATTCATCGGTCAGCTTCTGAACCTCATCCTGGCCCTTCTTGTTTTCATCCTCGGTAATTTCTTTATCTTTTTCCATCGTTTTCAGCATGTCAATGCAGTCACGGCGACAGGCGCGGATGCCAACCTTCGAAGTCTCCCCCATTTTTTTCACCACCTTCACCAGCTCCCGGCGGCGTTCTTCGGTGGGACGGGGCATAACCAGGCGAATCTGCTTGCCGTCATTGGTGGGATTCACCCCAAGGTCCGATTTATTGATAGCCTTTTCAATCTCCCCCAGCATGTTGTTGTCCCAGGGCTGGATAACAATCATGCGGCTCTCCGGCACGGAAAGCGAAGCCACCTGGTTGAGAGGCGTAGGCACGCCATAGTAATCAACCTTAACCCCGTCAAGCAATGACAACGACGCCCGTCCGGTTCGCACCCGGCCCAGTTCACGCTTTAAAGCCTCAATGGCTTTCTGCATGCTTTCCCGGCCTTCTTCCAGCACCTCAGCAATAAGTTCCTGCGCCATAATTATTCCCTCCCGACAAAGGTACCGATTGATTCACCACAAACAGCCTTTCTGATATTGCCTTTCTTGGTAAGGCTGAAAACCAGGATCGGCAGATGATTGTCCATGCAGAGGGAAATAGCCGTCGCATCCATAACCTTCAGGCCCTTCTGCAACACATGAAGATAGGTAAGTTCATCATACTTGACCGCGTCCTCATACTTCATAGGATCGCGGTCATACACGCCATCCACCTTGGTGGCCTTGATAATAATGTCCGCCTGAATTTCCATGGCTCTCAAGGAAGCCGCGGTATCCGTGGTAAAGTAAGGATTGCCGGTACCGGCCACAAAAATGATGATTCGGCCTTTTTCCAGGTGGCGCACCGCCCGGCGGCGGATGTACGGCTCGGCTACCTCCTGCATGGATATGGCGCTCAACACCCGGGTATACACCCCGAGCTGCTCCAGGGCATCCTGAAGGGCCAGGCCGTTGATCACCGTGGCCAGCATCCCCATGTAATCCGCCGTTACCCGATCCATGCCGGATGACGCCGCCGGCACTCCACGAAAGATATTTCCGGCGCCAATCACGATGGCGATTTCTATGCCCAGGTTATGAACATCACGGATTTCTTCGGCAAAGGAACGGATAGTCGCTTCATCAATCCCGTAATCCTTGTCCCCCATCAAGGCTTCACCACTCAACTTCAGCAATACCCGCTGATAGGGGAATCTTCCTTTGGCCATGAGCACCCGTCTCTACGTCGCCGAAAATCTGCCGGCAGTTTTCTATGGTAAATCCCGCTGTTTCCTGCTTAGCGGTCAGCAAAACATTAAAAAAACAACCTGTTAAGCTAAAGGCTGACCGCTCATCCGGAAACGGCAGTTTCCGGATGGAAACCAACTACTTGAGCTGGTCGGCCACTTCCTGGGCCAAATCTGTGCTTCTCTTTTCCAGTCCTTCACCCAGCAGGTAGCGGGTAAATCTCCTGATGCTGATATTTTCACCGGTTTTGGCAATCATCTGCTTTACCAGCTCTTCGATGGTCAAATCAGGATCCTTAACGAATTTCTGTTCCATCAGGCAGTTTTCAGCGTAAAACTTCTCTATCCTGCCGGTAATAATTTTATCAACAATCTTTTCAGGCTTGCCGCTTTCCAGGGCCTGGGCGCGGTAAATCTGCTTTTCCTTCTCCACCGCCTCGGCAGGAACGTCATCACGGGTAATGCCCACGGGGTTGGCCGCCGCAATCTGCATGCAGATATCCTTGACAAAAGCCTGGAACTCGTCGGTGCGGGCAACAAAGTCCGTCTCGCAGTTGATTTCAACCAGAACGCCTATCTTCCCGCCGGCATGGATATAGGAACTCACCAGTCCTTCCGAGGTAATCCTGCCGCTCTTCTTTGAAGCCGCGGCCAGGCCTTTTTCCCGCAGGAAATCAACCGCTTCCTCAACGTTGCCGTCCTTTTCCTTGAGGGCTTTCTTGCAATCCATAATTCCGGCTCCGGTTTTCTCCCGAAGCTCTTTAACCATTGCAGCAGTTATTTCTGCCATTTTTCTGTCCTCCACTATCTCCTGCCCACCGGCAACAGCCGGTAGGCAAATCGTTAATTCAATACCACCTGACGGCTATTCCTCAACCGCGGTTTCCTTTACCTCTTCGGCTGCCGCATCAGCTTCAGCTGCTTCAGGAGCCGCCTCGGGTTCTGCGGTCTCTTCACCAACCCGCTCGACGATGGGACCATCGCCCTCACCGGCAGCCTGAAAATCGGCTTCTTCAATTTCCTTGTCAGCCGCGGCCTGCTTCCTCTCTTCACGCAGCATCTTGCCTTCTATAACGGCATCGGCAATCCGCGAGCAGAACAGCTTGATCGCCCGAATGGCATCGTCATTGCCGGGAATCAGGTAATCGATGGGATCGGGATCGCAGTTGGTGTCAACCACCGCCACCACCGGGATGCCCAGCTTGTTGGCTTCAGCCACCGCGATCGCTTCCCGCTTGCAGTCAATCACAAAAACGCAGGCCGGCTGCTTTTCCATATTCTTGACCCCGCCCAGGTTTTTCTCCAGTTTTTCCCGCTGCCGTTCCAGGGAAACAACCTCTTTCTTGGGCAGAAGTTCATAAGTCCCGTCAACCTTCATGGTCTCCAGCTTTTTCAGCCGGGCGATGCTTTTCTTGATGGTCTGGAAGTTGGTCATCATGCCGCCCAGCCACCTCTGGTTCACCCAGTACATGCCGCATCTTTTTGCTTCTTCTTCAATATGCTCCTGGGCCTGCCGCTTCGTCCCAACGAAAAGGACATCCCCACCGTCGGCAACAATCTCAACCACCTTCCTGTAGGCCTGGCGGAAGAGGGGCAGCGACTTCTGCAGGTCGATAATGTAGATTCCGTTCCGGGCCCCGAAAATGTACTTTTTCATTTTCGGATTCCAGCGTTTCGTCTGGTGACCGAAATGAACCCCGGCCTCCAGCAGCTGTTTCATCGTAATAACTGATGCCATACTTTTTCTCCTTGTTTTTTGGTTGTTCCGCCGCCCCCTCACCCATGCCCACCGGACGGCAGCCGGCACCGGAACATGGATTTTCTCTCCAGGGACGTGAGATTTATGAGCCTGGATTTGTTACCATAAAGATTACTCTTTTGCAAGCGCAAATATCCGCCTGGCGGCCCTGATATCATTGGCAATTTGAACCTTGAGACTAGCCACTTCCGTAAAGGCGATAGTGTCGCGCAGGCGCTCCAGAAAAATTATCTTGATGCTCTCCCCGTAAAGATCACCGGAAAAGTCCAGGATGTGAACCTCAACGGTCAGCCCGGTATCGCCAAAGGTGGGATTGTAGCCGATGCTCACCACCCCCTGGAAGCGCTGCCCGTCGTATTCAACCCAGACGGCATATACTCCCTCCCGGGGATACAGTTCCGCTTCCGAACGGATGTTGGCAGTAGGGAAGCCCAGATCCTTCCCCCGGTTCTTTCCCGGCTTGACCACCCCCTCAACCGAGTAGTAGCGACCCAGCAGCCGGGATGCCGCCATCACCTCACCGGCCATGATATGCTGACGAACCCTGGTGCTGCTGACCACCTTACCGTCAATAACAAAAGGCGGGGCGATAATTGTCTTGAAGCCCAATTCTTTCCCCAGCTCCGTCAACCGGTTGACGTCCCCTTCCCGGTCACGGCCAAAATAATAATTGTCACCAACAATTACCGTATGGCAGCCCAGGTGTTCAACCAGAACCCGGCGGGCAAAATCGGCCGCCGACAAGCCGGCAAACTCCCGGGTAAACGGCGCACATACCAGGGCGTCGATGCCGGTCCGGGCAATAAGCTGGATTTTCTTGGCCAGGGGGGTGATCAAAAAAAGCCGACGCTCGGGGAAAATCAACTTCAGCGGATGGGGCTGAAAGGTCAGGGCGACCGCTTCCTTCCCCTCCCGGGCCGCCGTTTCCTTCACCAGCGAAAACAACGACTGGTGTCCCAGATGGACGCCGTCAAAGTTGCCGATGGTCAGGACCGTGCTGACAGGGGGAAACCGCTGCTCCCAAAGGTTAAGATATTCCTTCATGATGCAACAACCAGATAAAAAAGGTTGTTTCGGCCGGCCCGCGGCAACCCGCCGACGGCCGGGAAACAACCTGAAAGTTCAGCCCTGATTCCACCAGTTTCTACCTTGACGTTCAGGGTCTCCATTCAATTTAATCAGCCCGGTTCATGTAGCGGAAAAACTCATTGCCGCTCCCTAAAACCAGGGTTGACTTTTCTGCCAACGCCTTTTCATAAGCCTGGAGGCTGCGATAAAAATTATAGAACTCCTCGTCCTGCTGAAACGCCTTGGCATAAATGGCAATGGCCGCCTGCTCCCCCTCGCCGCGCACTTCCTGGGCTTTGCGGTAAGCTTCAGCCAGGATGATAGTTCTTTCCTTTTCGGCCTGGGAGCGGATTTTCAGCGCTTCTTCCTCACCTTCCGAACGATATTTCTTTGCCTGGCGCTGGCGTTCAGCCTGCATCCGCGAAAACACGTGCCGTTCGTTCTCAACCGGCAGGTCTGCACGCTTGATGCGAACGTCAACCACCTCGATGCCGTAGTCAGCCGCCGCCTTGTTGCTGTTCCTGGTCACCGATTTCATGATCCTTGTCCGCACCTTGGCAACAATGTCATTGAGGGTTTCCTTGCCCAGTTCCACCCGGAACTCGGAATAGATAATGTCATCCAGCCGCGACTGGGCCCCGGCAATATTTTTCACCGTCTGGTAAAACTTCAGGGGATCGACAATCCGCCACTTGGAGTAATTGTCAACCACCAGGTTCTTCTTGTCGCTGGTGACAATCTCGGCCGGCGCGGCATCGTAAACCAGCAGGCGACGATCGAAAAACATGACCTGCTGCAGCACCGGCAGTTTGTAGTTCAGGCCCGGCTCCGTGATCACCCGCACCGGCTTCCCCAGCTGCAGGACCAGGGCCTGCTGGGTCTGGTCAACCTGAAACAGAGAAGACAAGGCGGCCATAGCGATCAGAACCGCAGCAATGACAATGATTTTTACGTTTTTCATCCTGACTTTCCTTTATGAGTTTCCCTTCGGCAATCTCAGTTTCCGAACGGGATGTTAGCTGTCATCCTTTTACGCAACCAACCGTTTTACAATCATTTTACTGGTTTTTCCCTCATCCGCAGGGGGTCAAGGGGCAGCAGCGGCAGCAGGTTGTTCTGTATTTTCTG
>JAOZRP010000364.1 GCA_029940125.1 bacterium | reverse complement strand
CCCGACAATTTCTTGTTTTTTATACCCCTCAAGGGGGTACTGAAAAAAGTGACAGCCTTTCAGGGATAAGGCACTAACCGAACAGTACTGAAGATTAAAGGGTGTCGTGGAAAGGAAAACGTTATGACTACAGACCATAAACCGGAAACCAGGTACCGGCAGGACTACCAGCCGCCGGCCTTCCTGATTGACCAGGTTGACCTGACCTTTGATGTGGAGGAAGAAAACACTATGGTGAGCAGCCGGCTGGCCATTCGCCGAAATCCAGCTTCCGGTCAGGATTCAGGTTCCCTGGTTCTGGACGGCCGTGAGCTGGAGCTGCTGTCGCTGTCCCTTGACGGTCAACCCCTGTCTGCCGCCGACTACCGGGTGGATGAAGAATCCCTGACAATCGCATCGGTGCCGGATGCCTTCGAACTGCAGATTGTCACCCGCATCAATCCCCGGGCCAACACTGCCCTGGAGGGACTTTATCTTTCCAGCGGCAACTTCTGCACCCAGTGCGAGGCCGAGGGCTTTCGCAAAATCACCTATTACCTGGACCGCCCCGATGTCCTGGCCCGCTTCCGGACCACCATTCGCGCCAACCGCCGCCGCTGTCCGGTCCTTTTGTCCAACGGCAACCTGGTTGATTCCGGGAAGCTTGACGACGGCCGCCATTTCACCACCTGGGAGGACCCGTTCAACAAACCCTGCTACCTGTTTGCCCTGGTGGCCGGCGACCTGGTGGAAATCCGGGATGAATTCACCACCATGTCCGGCCGGAAGATTTCCCTCCACATCTACGTGGAGGAGCGCAACCGGCACAAATGCGCCCACGCCATGCGTTCCCTGCAGAAAGCCATGCGCTGGGACGAGGAGACCTATGGCCTGGAATACGACCTGGACCGCTACATGATCGTCGCCGTTGATGATTTCAACATGGGGGCGATGGAAAACAAGGGCCTGAACGTCTTCAATTCCAAGTACGTACTGGCCGAGCCGGAGACGGCCACCGATGCCGATTTCCAGGGAATCGAAGGGGTGATCGCCCATGAATACTTTCACAACTGGACCGGCAACCGGGTCACCTGCCGGGACTGGTTCCAGTTGAGTCTCAAGGAAGGTCTGACGGTTTTCCGGGACCAGGAGTTTTCCGCCTCGGTGATGGGACGGGCGGTGAAGAGAATCGAGGATGTACGCATCCTGCGCCAGGCCCAGTTTCCCGAGGACCGCGGCCCCCTGGCCCACCCGGTCCGCCCGGACTCCTACGTCGAAATCAACAATTTTTACACGGTGACGGTCTACAACAAGGGTGCCGAGGTCATCCGCATGATCCAGACCCTGATCGGCCCCGAACTTTTTCGCCGCGGCCTGCGTCTTTATTTGCAGCGCCACGACGGTCAGGCGGCCACCATCGAGGATTTTGTCGCCGCCATGGCCGAGGTCAGCGGCCGGGATTTTTCCCAATTCTGCCGCTGGTACAGCCAGGCGGGAACCCCGGAACTGCGGGTGCGGACTGATTATGATGCACAGAACGGCACCTTAACCGTCAATCTGCGGCAAAGCTGTCCTCCCACCCCGGGCCAGGAGAAGAAGGAACCTTTTCTGATTCCGGTGGCGGTCGGCCTGCTGGACCACCAGGGCCGTTCCCTGCCTTTGCAGCTGGCCGGTGAACCGGAACCGGCGGCCGGCGACTCCCTGGTGCTGGAATGCCGTGAAGTTGAATCATCCTTTCAGTTTGTCAATCTGTCCCGGCAGCCGGTGCTTTCCTGCCTGCGGGGGTTTTCGGCCCCGGTGATCCTGGATATTGACTACAGCGATGCCGACCTGGCTTTCCTGCTTGCCCATGACCCGGATGAATTCAACCGCTGGGAGGCGGGCCAGCAGCTGGCGGTAAAAATCATCCTGCGCCTGCTGGCGGATTCTGATGCCGGCCGGGAGCTGAAACTTGAGCCCCTGTTTTCCCGGGCCGTGCTCACGGCTCTGGTCGACGAGGGGGTAGATCCGGCCCTGCGCTCCATGGCCGTCACCCTGCCGACCGAAACCTACCTGGGAGAACAGGTGGACGAGGTAAATCCGGCCGCCGTTCACCAGGTGCGCGAATTCGCGCTCCGGCAGCTGGCCCTGGAAGGCCGGGACTCATGGCTGGCAATCTATCGGCAGATGAGCGATGACGGCCCGTATTCCCTGGAGCCGGCGGCCGTGGCCCGCCGCCGACTGAAAAACGTTTCCCTGGCCTACCTGATGAAAGGGGATGACCTGGAAAACCAGGAGCTGGCCGTCCGCCAGTACCGGGAAGCCGGCAATATGACCGATGTTCTGGCAGCCCTTGCCTGCCTGGCCAACAGTGACCACCCGCAGCGTCAGGAGGCCCTTGATGATTTTTACCGGCGCTGGCGGCATGATCCCCTGGTGCTGGACAAATGGTTTGCCATCCAGGCGGCTTCCAGCCGGCCGGACACCCTGGAAAGAGTCAAAGAACTGCTGCGGCATCCGGATTTTACCCTTGACAACCCCAACCGGGTCCGGTCCCTGGTCGGGGTTTTCAGCCAGGGAAACCCGGCCGCATTCCATGCCGCGGATGGCGGGGGCTACGCCTTCCTGGTTGACCAGGTACTGAAGCTGGATGCCCGCAACCCCCAGATTGCCGCCCGCCTGCTGACCGCCATGACCCGCTGGCGGCG
>JAOZRP010000003.1 GCA_029940125.1 bacterium | reverse complement strand
TGGAGCGTCCGGGTCTGTGGAATGGAGCCATGGCGGACTGGACGACCTTTTTTGTTGAAGTTCCGCCCGAGACGTTCAACCCGGTCAAGTCGGTGTTTGACCTCCTGCGGCCGGCCCATCAGCCGGAATAAAGCTAAGGTTTCCACTTGACAATTCTGCCGGCAGGGAGTAAGGGGATTTTCTGTTGCTTTTCGGCCGCTGGTCGGGGCTGTTGATTCGAGCAGGATGTTGTCGGCCGTAGAGAAGCACCTTGTTGAAGCGCAAGAAAAAATTTTTGAAATTCCTGAAAAACATCAAGGTTGATGATGAGCAAAAAAGATAAGGTTTTTACCGTGAAGATCCGCCGCGACTACTGCAAGGGGTGTGGTCTTTGTATTGAGTTCTGCAAGCAGGATGTCCTGCAGGCGTCAGCGAACATGAACAGCATGGGATACCATTATGCCGAGCCGGCCCAGCCTGAGAGCTGCATCGGCTGCATGATCTGCACCATGGTCTGTCCCGATTTGGCAGTTGAGGTGTACAGTGAATAAGGTTTTCATGAGCGGTAACCACACCATTGGCGAGGCGGCCATCCGGGCCGGCTGCAAATGTTATTTTGGCTACCCCATTACCCCCCAGAATGAGCTGGGTGAATACATGGCCGCGAATCTGCGCCGGGCCGGCGGGGTTTTCGTCCAGTCGGAAAGCGAAACGGCCGCCATCAACATGGTGGTTGGCGGTGCCGCCACCGGAGCCCGGGTCATGACTTCGTCGTCAAGCCCCGGCATCAGCCTGAAGCAGGAAGGGATATCCTTCCTGGCCGGTTTTGAACTGCCGGCGGTCATCGTCAACATGATGCGCGGCGGTCCTGGCATGGGAAATATCGCCCCGGCTCAGGGTGATTACTACCAGGCCACCAGGGGAGGCGGACATGGCGACTACCGGACGCCGGTGCTGGCGCCGGCCTCGGTGCAGGAACTGGCTGACCTGACCATGGAAGCCTTTAATATCGCCGACCGCTACCGGACGCCGGTGATGCTCATTGGCGACGGGATGATGGGACAGATGAAGGAGCCAGTGGTCTTTCCTGAACCGGTAAAGGAATTCCCCGAGAAAAAGTGGGCCTTGAAAGGTCGGGGGGAAGGGCCGAGCCGCTACCTGGCCTCCCTGATCCTTGACGGCCTGGAGATGGAGCGGCACAACTGGAAGCTGGTGCGCAAATACCAGGAAATTGCCGAGCGTGAGACCCGCTACGAACTTTACCTGATGGAAGATGCGGATTTTGCCATCGTTGCCTACGGAACCACGGCGCGGATCTGCAAGGGCGCCATCAAACGGGCCCGCCGGGAGGGCATCCGGGTCGGACTGATTCGTCCCATTACCCTTTTTCCCTTCCCGACCAAGGTGCTGCAGGAAATCGCTCATCGGGTTAAAAATTTTCTGGTTTTTGAAATGAGCACGGGCCAGATGGTGGATGACGTGAAACTGGCGTTGGCGGATTATCAGGTTGACATTGCTTTTCACGGTCGTCCTGGCGGCGTGATTCCCACCCCGCTGGAGTTTGCCCGGGTTATTAATCGTCATTATCTGCGGATGAAAAAGTAGGTCCCATGAAATTAGAGAATCAATGGCCCAAATATTATAAGAAAAATGTGGTTACCCATTACTGTCCCGGCTGCGGTCACGGCATCGTTCACCGCATCATCGCCGAAGTGCTGGAAGAGCTTGACGTCGGCAAGCGGGCGCTGCTGGTCTGCCCGGCGGGCTGTGCGGTACTGGCCTACCATTACCTTGACATCGACGTGATTGAATCGGCCCACGGCCGAGGAACAGCCATCGCTACCGGGGTGAGTCGTGCCAATCCCGATCTTTTTGTGATCAGCTACCAGGGCGACGGCGACCTTTCCGCCATCGGCACCGCCGAAACCATCCATTCCGCCAACCGCGGCGAAAACATCACCGTGATTTTCATCAACAATGCCGTGTATGGAATGACTGGAGGGCAGATGGCACCGACGACGCTTCTGGATCAGGGCACGACGACGTCGCCCCTGGGCCGCAACGCGGCCCTGGACGGCTACCCGCTGCATATTACCGATGTGGTGGCGGCGTTTCCCGGGGTTGCCTATGCCGAGCGGGTGACGGTAGCCACGCCGGGGGGAATCAAGAAAACCAAGAAAGCAATTACCAATGCCTTCCAGACCCAGATTGAGGGCTTGGGGTATTCCATTGTCGAGGTGCTGTCTCCCTGTCCGACCAACTGGAAAATGACCCCGCTTCAGGCCTGTCGCTGGGTGGTGGAAGAGATGTCCAAAGAATACAAGCCCGGTCTGCTGACCGATAAACGGGAAGAAAAAAGGAAGCTGAAAGCATGATTCTCTCAACACTTTGTGCCGGTTCCGGTGGCCAGGGGGTCCTGACCATGGGAAACGTTTTGGGCAACGCGGGTATGATTCAGGGCTTCAACGCCACCTATCTGCCGGCTTACGGTGCCGCGGTCCGGGGAGGAACGGCAAACTGCACCGTCAGCATCTCCGATGAAGAAATTGCTTCGCCGGTGGTGTCGAATCCGGATATCCTGGTGGCCATGAATCAGCCGTCGGCAATGGCCTTCATGAACCGCCTGGTTCACGGCGGCAAATTGATTTACAATTCTTCCATTGTTGCCGACCTGCCGAAAAGAAGTGACATTGACTACTTTCCGGTAGCCGCCAACGAGCTGGCCCGGGAGTTGGGCAACGAGCGTTCAGCCAACATGATCCTGCTCGGCAGCCTGATCAAGGTGGGACAGGTATTGACGCCGGAATCGGTGTTTAAAAGTTTGGAAATCCTGATGGGCGGCAAGCCGGCCCTGGTGGAGGTGAGCTGCCGGGCGGTCACCAGAGGATACGAGATTATTAACCAGTAAGCAGGGGATTTTGCATGTCAGTTACACAACTATCAATTACCATAGATAATACTCCGGGACGCTTGAACCAGATCTGTGACATCCTGGAAAAGGAGCAGATTAACATCAAGGGCGTCATGGCCTGTTCTGAATTGAATCCGCCCCGGGTCAAGGCAATTGTCGACAGTCCGGAAAGAGCGAAAAACGTCCTCCAGTCCAATGGTTTTAAGGTTGAAACCAGCGAAGTAATTGCGGTTGGAACTCCGGATCATCCCGGCGGACTGAACGTGGTTTTGCGGGCCCTGAAGGAAGGAAAAATCAACGTGGAAACCCTTTATCCCTTCATTACCTTGAAGGGAGATGACGCCATCCTGATTATTGAGGTTGATGACATCATGGCGGCCAAGGAAGTTCTGCGCAGCCAATGGATCAAAACCTTCAGCACCGAGATTTATCAAACCTGATTCTGCTGAAACCAGCGATAATATCTGTAGAGATAACCAGATGAAAAGCGGTTGTCCGGCATCAAGATATGCCCGGTCAACCGCTTTTTTTATGCACAATATTTCCAGTGTTTCCACTATTGACCCGTCATTCATTTGATATGGGAAAATCACCGCTAAAACTCTTGACAGGGAAAACTGCTTTGTGATAAATGGCACGACACTTGGAACAAGCTTCCAATTAATATTTTTCCCCCACTTTATCAGTTTACGTTAACTGAATAATGAAAAAGTTTTTTCTTTATTAAACCTAATGAATAGTTTCACTTGACAGACTACTTTTTCCTGTGGTATGTGGTTGACCGCCAACTTTGAATAGGCATTCATTCTTTTTTGTATATTGTATAATATATGGCTTGGAATTTGCTATCACTGAAGCGATTCATTTTTTGGATGGTAAGTTCATTCCTTAAAATTATAGGTCAATATCTAAATAAAGCGTGCTTGAAGGGATTTTAGTTATGTTGAACTCTCTGGATGTGCTGGTCCTGCTTTTCTTTGCGGCAGTTCTCATCTATGGTGTTGCCAGAAAATGGTCCATGTGGAAAATTGGAGAGCGTGAAAACCGCTCTGGTGACCGGTCTCAGCGTTTTGCCTTGATGTTTTCCTCGGTGTTTGGTCATGATCGCTTGCTGGAGGAAGCTAATCCCGGCCTGATGCACCTGTTTATTTTCTTTGGTTTCTTCATTCCTTTTCTCTTCGTGGTTTTCGCCCAGGCTTTCTTTTTCACCTTGTCCCCGGTGGCCGCCGGGATCATTTCATTTGTCCTTGACCTGATCGGAACGCTGGCTTTGGTGGGACTGGGGATGGCAGTATATCGCCGGTACGTGGTGAAACCTGACCGCCTTGATGAACGGGGCAGCGAAGATGTGCTGCTGCTTGTCTGGCTGATCTTTATTTTCCTTTCCGGTTTCATGGTTGAGGGCTTCCGGCTGGCGGTCATTGCCCCCCATGGCAGCATTTTCGCCCCGGTCGGCAGCGTTTTTGGATGGATACTGGCAACGTTGGGAGTGAAATTCGACGCGGCGGCAATTCGATGGATGTGGCGGTTCCATTTTTACGCGGTGGTGGCGTTGATTGGAACCCTGCCTTACACCAAACTGTTGCACTTGGTAACGGGAATACTGAACAATTACTACCGATCTCTGGAACCTAAGGGGGTTCTTTCCGCTCTGGATATTGAAAATTCAGAAAGTTTTGGAGTCGCTCACGTACACCAGTTTACCTGGAAGCAGCTGATGGATTCCGATGCCTGCATCCGCTGCGGGCGCTGCCAGGACAACTGCCCGGCCTTTTTGACCGAAAAACCGCTTTCACCCAAAAAACTGGTACAGGACATCAGAACCTGCCTTTACGATAAAGCCACAACCATCAAACGCCTGCAGGCGCAGGGTGAAGACCTGACTTACGGCATCCCCGATGATGACAAGCCGCTGATCGGCGAATACCTGACTGAAGATGAAATCTGGTCCTGCACCACCTGTCGGGCCTGCATGGAAGTCTGCCCCATGTACGTGGAACAGATTGACAAGGTCGTTGATCTGCGGCGCAACCTGGTGCTGATGGAAAGCAGCTTCCCGGCCGAAGTGCAGACAGTGTTCAAAAACATGGAAAACAACAGCAATCCCTGGGGGATTGGCTGGGCTGACCGGGCTAACTGGTGCAAGGACCTGGGGGTGAAAACTCTGGCGGAAGACAGCGAGGTTGAAATTCTCCTGTGGGTTGGGTGCGCCGGTTCTTTTGACGACCGTTACAAGAAGGTGGCAACCTCGTTTGTTAAAATCCTGCAGAAAGCGGGGGTCTCCTTTGGCATCCTGGGGACGGAAGAAAAATGTTGCGGTGATTCGGCTCGCAAGCTGGGCAACGAATACCTTTTTCAAATGCTGGCCATGGAGAATGTTGAAATCATGAACGGCTACGGGGTTAAGAAGATTGTGGTCATGTGTCCCCACGGGTACAACACCCTGAAGAAAGATTATCAGCAGTTCGGCGGCCATTATGAAGTGCTGCACCATACGGAATATTTGCAGCAGCTCCTGGTTGAGGGACGGTTGAATCTCAAAAAGGCCATGCCGGTCAAGGTTACCTATCATGACTCCTGTTATCTCGGTCGTTACAACGAAATATATGAACAGCCCCGATCTATCCTGAGTAATATCCCGGGGATCAACATGGTGGAAATGGATCGCCACCATAAACGGGGATTTTGTTGTGGTGCCGGTGGCGGACGCATGTGGATGGAGGAAACTCTGGGAAAAAGAATTAATGATGAAAGAGTCGCCCAGGCCCTGGAGAAAGATCCGGAAATTGCGGTTACCGCTTGTCCCTTCTGCATGGTTATGTTCGAAGACGGCCTGAAAACCCATGGGCGTGAAGAGGATGTAAAGGTATACGATATTATTGAAATGGTCGAAAAAGCTATTGGTTAATAATACAGGTGTGTTCCAGTGATGAGACAAAGGGTTAAGCAGGACAGGAGGGCAGTGGTGAGCAGAAAGAACTCCATGGCAGGATTTCCCGGCCGATATGCAGTGATTTTTTCACTATTGATCATGTTGATCAGTGTGCTGGCCGTACCTGGTCAGGCTGCCGAGAAAAAGAAGCTTACCAATGATGACTGTTTTAAATGCCATAAGGAAGCTAATTTGCGTGCCGGCGGTCTTCAGGGTGAGCTGCAAACGTTATTTATTGACAAAGAACGCTTCATGCAGACCTTGCATGGCAAGAAGTTGACCTGCCTTGACTGCCACTATAAAGCGGACAACAAAACCCATCTGCGAACCGGCTACCGTCAGGTTACCTGTTTGACCTGTCACTCAAATATTAAGGGTCTAGATCCCAACCATATCCGCGAACGCCTGAAAAAGAGAAACATCAAGATCCCGGCCAAAAAGATGGTTGGCGAGTCTTTTTTGAAAAGCGTTCACGGAAAAGCCTTGGTGGCCGGCAAAAAAGATGCCGCCAACTGCTTTGACTGTCACACGATTCATTATCCCATGGGGGCGAAAAAGCCGGAGTCCACGGTAAATTCCCGCAACTTGAAGGAGACATGTTCCCGCTGTCACAAGGAAAGAAAAATCGAGGGTTTGTTTAGCCGAATGGCAGCATTCCGGGTTCAGGCGCACCGTAAAGCAGACTTAAGTTTCAGTTTTACCCGCGACGCCTGTGTTGACTGCCACCAGGGCGATGCGGCTCACGGTGAAAAAGAATTAAGCAAAGCACCGTGTCAGAGATGTCACCAGAAGGAAATTCAGCCGGCTGGCCTGATGTTTAATCGCTTTCATCTCTTTCCCAATCACGATCAGCAATATTCCGTCTGGATTATGCGTAATATTTACGGTGTTCTCTTCACTCTTATTATTTTCTTGCTTCTTTGCTGGGGAATATATGTAGGGCTGCACCGGATTGCCAAGTATTACCAGGAGCAGGAAAACAAATAACTGCTTAATCAGTTTGAGGTGGATGATCTATGTCCAAGGAAAAGAAAGATACCCAACTGCCACGTTGGGGAATGGTAATTGATCTCAATAAATGTATCGGCTGCCATACCTGTGAAATTGCCTGCAAGGTACAAAATGATGTACCGCTTGGTATCTGGCGTACGTGGGTCAAAGAAATTGAAAAAGGGAAGTATCCCAATGTGGTAAGGGCTTTCAGGCCGACTTTATGCAATCATTGTGAGAACCCGGTTTGCGTTAAGGTCTGTCCGGTACACGCGTCCTATCAGCGTGAAGACGGCATTGTCATGGTTGATCCGCATCGATGCGTTGGTTGTCGCTATTGCATGGCTGCCTGTCCCTATGAAGTGCGTTATGTTCATCCACAAAAAGGAATCATTGACAAATGTGATTTTTGTTATCATCGGGTTGAGCAGGGTCTGCAGCCGGCTTGCGTTGAGGCCTGTCCAACCTCGGCACGGGTATTTGGCAATCTTAACGATCCCAAGAGCGAGGTATCTCAACTAATTGCCACCAATGCCGTGCAGAATTTAAAGACCGATATGGGTACCGGACCCCGGGTTTATTATATTGGCCTGGACCAGGCAACCATGGAAATCAAGCGGGAGGTTGAGTTCGTATGGGAAAAATAGTTTATGATGTCCAATACCAGACGTCCATGGCTTTTTTGATTTCCTATTACTTCTATTTGACTGGACTTAGTGCTGGTTCCTTTATGATTTCAACCCTGTCCTATGGTTTCGGCTTTGAGAAATTCAAACCTGCCGGTAAGATTGGCGTGGTGGTCGCGGTTATTCTTCTCCTGATGGCACCACAATTCCTCTTGATGCAGGTCGCCTGGCCCATTAAATCGGTATGGAACCATTTTGTCTACCTGAATCCGGTTTCAGCCATGACCTATGGAGCCTTTCTCCTCATGCTTTATCCCGTAAATTCAATAATTTATGGTATTTTCATGTTTAAGGGGAATAAAAAATGGACGAGGATTTTCGGAACTATCGGCATTCCCCTGGCCCTGGCAGTTCATGGTTATACCGGCTGGATTTTGGCCTTGGGCGTGGCAAGAGATTACTGGAATACCGGTCTGATGCCCATCGTCTTTCTTTTCTCAGCCATGGTTTCCGGCATTTCCATGATGATCCTCCTGATTATGATCCGGGATTACTTCTTTACGAAAAGCCGTGATGTAAATTACGACCTTATTTACAGCCTGGCCAAAATCCTGGGTTGGCTGCTGGTTGTTGATCTTTTCCTGGTATTTTGTGATTACAGCGTCCTGCTGTATTCCAAACTGGAAGGTCAGGAAGTCGCTCATTTCATGCTGTTTGGCAAAATGTTCCTGGGCTTTGTAGTTCTTGAGAATCTTATTGGTAAAGTTATACCGCTGGTAATTGTCATGGTACCGAAATTTCGTGAGAATAATTATTTGCTGATTTTGGCCGCGGTTATGAACATGATTGGCATCCTGGCGATGCGGATTGTCACTGTATATGGCGGGCAGGTTTTGCCTTTGATGTAAATGGGCAGAGGAGTAAACCGTGAAAGTTGACAGAAGAAAATTTATCCAGCTCGGGGCTTGGAGTGGTGCGTCACTGGTACTGCCGGATCGTTTGAAGTTGGCTGAAAAATGGCGAAAGCCATGGAATGAACAGTCGGCAAAGGTGATACGGAAAGATCGCAATCCCCGGCCGACAACCTGCAGCCTTTGTGATAATCATTGTGGTTTGACTACCTATCGCGAAGGTGACCGGGTGGTAATGATGCTTGGCAACCGTGAACATCCGGTTGCCGGAGGAAAGTTGTGCGCCAAAGCATTTGGACAGCTTGACCGGTTGTATGATCCTGACCGTTTGCTCAAGCCTCTTAAGCGTACCGGAGAACGGGGCGAGGGAAAATGGCAGGAGATTTCCTGGAATGAGGCTTACGAAATTTTGCAGCAGAAATTGTCTCCGGTTTACGCCGACCAGGGAAAAAATCTTGCTTTTATCAACGGCCGTGATGAGTTGTTGACGAAGCCGTTCCTTTCGCTTTTCCCCCAGGCTACGTTGGTTGAACCAGATGATTGTATGATCATAAAACGTTTTCGGGAAAAGATATATGGTCGGTCAGTTTGCTTCCGCAATTATCGTGAATGTCGCTACGTTTTAAACTTTGCCGATGATCCTTTCCGCTCCGGCGAAGCTTTTGTCACCGAAGTGCAATCCCTGGTTGAAGGATTGAATGACAATGGATTGCGAATGGTAACGATTGCATCCCGACTGTCGCAGACCGGGGGAAAAAGTCATGTTTGGCATCCCGCGCATCCGCGGCATTACGGCGACATCGCCAAAGCCATCGCTCACATTATGGTTCATAATCAATGGTATGACCGGACCATGCTCTCCCGCACTGGAATCAGCAGCACGGATCTGAAAAAGTACCTGAAACCATTTACGCCGGCAGCTGTACACAAACAATGCGGGATTCAAGAAAAGGTTCTGCATGACATTGCCCGGCAGCTCAGTCATCGACAACCGGCAATGGTAATTTTCGGGCAGGAAGTATTCCAAGCCGATAACGGCTGGGAAAATGCCTGTGCCATTGAACTGCTGAATATTTTATGCGGAGCAGTATCTGACAGTGGTGTTTTGTCCTATGACAAGCCACTGCCACTGGCGGAAGAATTAGCAAAACCGGCAGGAATAAATACGGTTGCTTCCAGCTGGTACATGCAGAAACTCAAGGAAAAGAATGAACCTCAGGTGCTGCTTTCCTATCAGTCAAACCCGGTTTTTGATTCATACGATAAAGACTGGCCCAAAGCATTATTGAAAAATAAAATGCTGGTATCCTTTTATGCCGCATTTGATACCTACATAAATGAAACGTCACAGTATGCCGATCTCATCTTGCCAATGGCAACGGAACTGGAAACATGGGGATTGTTCTGCCGCCGCTTGAATCAGCGGCAGCAGTGCATTTCATTGCGCCAGCCGGTTTCACGACCAACCGATGAGATCCTGCTGCTGCGACAGGCAAAAGTGAAAAAGCTGCAGCTTTTTACTCCTTCTTTGGCTCCCGTCGAAGGTGGACGTGATTTCAATCAGGTTATGCTGGACGTAGGACGCGCCCTGATCGGCCAGCCGACGTCTGGACCGTTTAAGCACTTGAACGTTGAAAGTTACCTGGAGTCACTTTTGACCAAAATCCCCACCCTGGTGGTAGTGGGTGGTTTGGCATACCTCAAGAAAAAAGGATATTTTGTCTTTGAGAACGCCAATCAGGGGAAACAGAAAGTCAATGTCCGGCTTAGCGACCTGGGAAGAACAGAACCTGTTCCGGAGGAAAGCTACGCAAATGACGATTTTTACCTGGTTCCTTTTGAATGGCATGTCCTGGATTCACAAACCGCCAACAGCAAGTACCTGGCGGAACTGCGGCATGAGAACCCGCTGTGGATCAATCCCGTCAGGGCTAAAAAGCTGGGAGTTAAAGACGGCGACAAATTAAAAATCAGGACAAATGTAGGCGACAAGGTCGTAACCGCCTGGATTACGGAAGGGATTCATCCTGAGTGCGCCGCCATTGCCACGGGACACGGCCACTCGCAGGTTGGCCGCGTTGCCAGGGCCGATGCCATTGCTGATCGGGATCCCATGACAAAATCATTATTGAGTCGCAAAGCTTTTTTCTTTACACCCTTTACCTTTCGTCTCAACAGCTGGGATCCAAAAGAGCCGATATGGTGGAAAAAGCAGGGAAATGGAACACACATTAATACTGTTTTTGCCGGCATGCAGTGTAAATATGCGGCGGGAATCACATTGATTGATCCGCTGGTGAAACTTGTTAAGGTATAGTTTATATTATACGCTTCTCAGAGCGAGTAATATCTCGATGGTATTTACTCAGGGAGAATATAGATGAAATTAGATTTTTCCTTTTATAAACATCTACCCCTATGGTTGAAAACGACGCTGGTGTTAATAGTGCTGGCAGGTTCCACGGTCGCTTTTTTCTCTATTGCCAGGATATCCAACACGGATGAAAGTTTGTGTCAATCGTGTCATCCGGTCATATTCAGGCAATGGCAGGAATCCAAGTTTCATCCCCAGGAAGTAACATGCTACGAATGTCACAGCCAGCGTCGTGGGGCTTTTCCCGCTTCAGACGACAATTTGTTCAATCACTATCGCAGTTTAATCATACCTGAGAAGTTTAAAGCGGACAAGGACAGGTTGAATGAAAATTGCCTGCATTGTCATGAAGACATACCTCAGTTGAAAGAGGTAAAGAAAACGAGAATTGTCAAGATATCACATAAAAAACACTTCAAGGGGGAGAAGGTAAAGATAGATAATTGTTTGGTCTGCCATTTTTCCATAACCCATGATAAATTCTCCATCGAAACCAATAGACCGAAGATGCATGGCTGCTTTACCGGGGACTGCCATAAGGCTGATCGCAAAGATGACAAGTGTGAGCTGTGTCATTTCGTGAAACTGGTTGAAACAGAAAAAGAGCTTGAAAAAATAAACACTAAATAGTAGTGGGATAGGGTCAAATTTTCAGCTGACCCTAATCTTGGACCATGTTCCCCTAACAGCTTACGTTAACTGAGAATAACTATTGCCGCCTGCTTGGCCTTCAACGGGTGTTTAGAGGATCCGTCAACAATGCTGAAAGATTTGCGGATACTTGATCTGACGCGATTGTTGCCTGGGCCGTATTGTACCATGATTTTGGCCGATCATGGAGCCCAGGTTTTGAAGCTTGAAGCACCTGAAGAGGGCGATTATATCCGTTCTTGGGAACCAAAGATCGGGGGTTTCAGTGCCTTGTTTTTGGCAGTCAACCGAAACAAGAAATCACTGACCCTGAATCTCAAGACAGAAGCCGGCCGGGAAATATTCTTTCGCCTGCTGCGCGAGCACGATGTGGTAGTGGAAAGTTTTCGCCCCGGGGTAATGGAACGTCTTGGAATCGACTACCACCAAGCTAAAAAAATCAATGACAAGATAATCTACTGTTCTATTACCGGTTATGGTCAGTTTGGGCCAAAAGCCGATAAAGCAGGACATGACCTCAACTACCTGGCGGAAACCGGTGTGCTGCACACCAGTGGCTGCGAGGATGGGCGGCCGGTGGTTCCAGGTATTCAGGTGGCTGATATCGCCGGCGGCGCATTGTACGCATCCAATGCCATTCTTATGGCCTATGTTGCCGTTTTACAGGGCAGGAAAGGGATGCATCTGGACATATCCATGACCGATGGTCTGGTTTCCATGTTCTCCCTTTTATCGGCTTATTTCTTTGCCCAGGGTCAGGATCCCGGGCCCAACGAAACCACGTTCAATGGCGGAGAGGCAGATTACCAGGTATACCGAACCCGCGATAACCAGTATATGGCCCTGGGTGCCCTCGAAAGCAAATTCTGGCGCAATTTTTGTGAAGCTGCAGATCGCCCCGACTTAATCAGCCGTCAAAAAGGAAGTAGCGAAGATCAACGGCTGCTCAGGCAGGAGGTCGCGGAAATCTTCGCCCGGCGAACCAGAAAGGAATGGGAACAAATACTGGAAGGGAAAAATGCCTGCTGTGAGCCGGTTGCCAGCTTGTCCGAAGTGGTCGCCAATGATCATTTCAAGGCCAGGAAGATGTTTTATGACCTGCCTCTGCCTGGCGGCGGCAGCATACGGCAGCTGAATTCCGCCATCATGGTCGATGGTGAAAAGCGGCTGGACCATTGCTTCCCGCCAAAACTAGGAGAACATACAGAGGAAGTGCTACTTTCGCTGGGATATGGTGCTAACGACATTGATTTGTTCCGACGGCAGAAGGTAGTGTAAAAGAACAGCTGGGTTGAAAAATTTTACATTCATTCGGGAAACACGTGAATGCCGGATGAATCAACGTAAGATAAAAAAGGAAATGCAATGAAGGATGTGGTTATTGTCAGTGCGGTCAGAACGGCCATCGGTAATTTTCGGGGTGGTTTGACACCTTTCAGCGCTACCGACCTGGGAGGCATGGTTATCGAGGAGTCTATCAACCGGGCCGGAATTGAGAAGCAGCAGGTGGATGAAGTCATCATGGGCAATGTTGTTCCCATTGGCCTTGGACAGAATCCCGGACGCCAGGCAATGATTAAAGCCGGACTGCCCATGGAAGGCGGCGCCATTACCGTTAACAAGGTGTGCGGATCCGGTCTGAAAGCGGTTATGCTGGCCGAACAGGCAATCAAGTGTGGAGATGCCGAAATCATTGCCGCCGGCGGCATGGAAAGCATGAGCAATGTTCCCCATTACTTTCCGGCCATGCGAAGCGGAGTCCGAATGGGCGATGCTACAGTGGTAGACGGCATGGTTCACGATGGACTCTGGGATGTGGTCAATGACTACCACATGGGTTATACGGCGGAATTGGTCAGTGAAAAATTTAATATTACCAAGGAAGAAATGGATCAATTTTCTGTTGCTTCCAACGATAAGGCCTTAGCGGCCCAGGAAACGGGAAAATTCAAACAGGAGATTATGCCGATCACGGTCAAACCAAAGAGAGGTGAACCTTTCGTTGTTGACCGCGACGAAGGTCCGCGAAAGACCAGCATGGAAAAGCTTGCCTCCCTGCGGCCGGCCTTCAAGAAAGGCGGTTTGGTAACCGCGGGCAATGCGTCTAAAATCAGTGATGGCGCCAGTTGCCTGATCGTCATGTCCATGGAACGGGCCAATGCCCTTGGCTGCACTCCCATGGTGCGTCTGGTGGCGCAGGGGGCGGCTGGTGTCGAGTTGGAGGATGTTCTGGTGGCGCCGATGCAGTCAATTCCGAAAGTTTTAGCTAAAGCCGGATTGACCATCGATGATATTGGACTCCATGAAATCAATGAGGCCTTTGCTACTTCATCGGTGGCCATTGTCAAAAAATTGGGGATAGACATGGAACGGGTCAACATACATGGGGGTGCAGTGGCTCTTGGACATCCCATTGGTTGCTCCGGCGCCCGGGTGTTAACGACCTTGATTTACGCGATGAAAGCGCAAAATGTTCGTTACGGAATGGCATCCCTCTGTCTTGGCGGCGGAGAAGCTGTTTCTCTTATTGTGGAAAATCTGTAAAAATTTACATAGCTGAAAAAGGGGGAAATAATGAAAGAGGTTGTCATTGTCAGTGCGGTAAGAACCGCGATTGGATCTTACGGCGGCAGTTTGAAAGATGTTGGCGTCGTGGAGTTGGGAGCAACTGTAATTCGTTCTGCCTTGGAAAAAGCAGGTTTGCGGCCCGCAGTTACTGAATCCATTGCCTGCATGGGTCCTGATAAATTGGACGGCAAGGGATGTGAAATCGAAGAAAAGTATAATACCTGGAGTGACAATCTTCAGGCGGTTCACGTGGACGAAGTGATCATGGGAAATGTCGTTCCGGCCGGTCAGGGACAGAATACGGCCCGCCAAGCCTGCATCCACGCCGGTTTGCCAAAGGAAACCGGGGCGTTTACCGTAAACAAAGTGTGTGCCTCCGGAATGAAGGCAGTAGCGCTGGCGGTCCAATCGATAGCTGCCGGTGAAGCCGAAGTTGTGGTGGCGGGCGGCATGGAAAATATGAGCCAGATTCCCTATGCTTTTCCTAAAGCCCGCTGGGGCGCCCGGATGTTCAACGCCGAAATGGTTGACTTAATGGTTCATGATGGTTTATGGGAAATTTTCTATGGCTACCACATGGGACTGACAGCGGAAAATATTGCTGAACTCTATGACATCAGCCGTCATGACCAGGATGAGCTGGGCTGTGTCAGCCATCAGCGGGCCTTGGCCGCAATCAAGAATGGAACCTTTGCCAGCGAAATCGTTCCGGTTATGGTTCCCCGGCGCAAAAAAGATCCGTTGGCCTTTGATACCGATGAGCGGCCGATGGAAACCACTCTGGAAAAGATGAGCAAGCTGGCAACGGTGTTCAAAAAGGGAGGAACGGTAACCGCCGGTAATGCTTCCGGCATCAATGATGCCGCGGCGGCTCTGGTTCTCATGTCGCGTGAAAAGGCCGAAAGCCTCGGGTTAAGCATCAAGGGGGTAATTCGAGGGTACGATTATGGTTGTATTGATCCAGCCTATATGGGTCTGGGTCCGATCCCGGCGATTAGGAAGTTGATGTCAAAATTGAAAATGTCCTTGTCCGATATCGATTTCGTTGAATTAAATGAGGCTTTCGCCTCCCAGGCGCTGGCCTGCATCCGTGAATTAAATCTCGATATGGACAAAACAAACATTTACGGCAGCGGTATTTCCCTTGGGCATCCCATTGGCTGCACCGGGGCCCGAATCATCGTGACCCTTTTAACGGTTCTGGAGCAGAATGATGCTCATCGGGGTCTGGCTTCGTTGTGCATCGGTGGCGGACAGGGAGCAGCAATGGTGGTGGAACGGCCTTAAGCTGCCGGCTGATCATTGAAAGCATATAACAGGGAATAAACGTTTCCAGATGAACATAAACAGGCTGTGTCGATAAACAAAATCTTGTAACTTGGCCTTGAAGGAGAAGGATTATGGCTATTAATACTTTTGGCGTCGTAGGTGCGGGACAAATGGGCAATGGCATCGCACAGGTTGCGGCTGCTGCTGGCATACAGGTAGTCATGCATGATATCGCCGATGAATTTGTTGAGCGTGGATTGAAAACGATAACCAAGAATCTCGCCCGTTCAGTGGAAAAAGGCCGTCTCAGCCAGGATGAGATGGATGCCATTTTGGGACGGATTACCACAACCACGGATTTGGCGGCGATGAAAGATGCTGACATTGTCGTGGAAGCGGCCACGGAAAACGAGAAAATCAAGCTGGATATCTTTGCCAAACTGGACGAAATCTGTGCTCCGGAAGCGATTCTTGCTTCAAATACTTCTTCAATTTCCATTACCAGAATAGCGGCGGCGACCAAAAGGCCAACAAAAGTCATCGGCATGCATTTCATGAACCCGGTGCCGGTCATGAAATTGGTAGAAATCATCAGAGGATTGGCTACCAGCGAAGAAACTTACGACGCCGTGAAGGCTTTGGCGGAAAAAATGGGCAAAACGCCCTGTGAAGCCAGTGACTACCCCGGCTTTATCGCCAACCGCATCCTGTTGCCGATGATCAATGAAGCCGTTTATTGTCTTTTTGAAGGGGTTGGTAAAGCTGAGGATATTGATACGGTTATGAAGCTGGGGATGAATCATCCCATGGGGCCCCTGGCTTTGGCCGACCTGATTGGTCTTGATACCTGCCTGGCGATTATGAACGTGCTTCATGAAGGCTTGGGAGATTCTAAATATCGTCCCTGCCCGCTGCTTAAGAAATACGTGGATGCCGGATTCCTGGGGCGCAAATCCGGTCGTGGTTTTTATGATTACAGCTAGCGGTTGATAATGATATAAGAACAAAGCATTGTGAAACTTTTGAGAAGGGATTAAGGTACTGATATGGATTTTTCGTATAATGAAGAAGAACGGATGATGATGCAAATGACCAGGGACTTCGCTGAAAAAACAGTGAAGCCCCTGGCGGAAGAGACGGACCGGCATCATCGCTTCCCCCGGGAAACGGTTGAAAAAATGGCCGAGCTTGGCTTGATGGGAGTAACGGTGCCGCCGGAATATGAAGGCGCCGGCATGACTAATGTCTGCTACTCCATCGCGATTGAGGAGCTTTCCCGCCATTGCGCTGCAACCGGGGTTATTGTTTCCGTTAACAATTCCCTGGCCTGTGAACCGGTCAAGCTGTTTGGTACCGAGGAACAGAAAAAGAAATATCTGGCAGATATGGCCAGCGGCCGGAAGCTGGGCTGCCTTGGTTTGACGGAAGCCAATGCCGGTTCCGATGCCGGCAATGTTTCCACCCATGCCGTTCTTGACGGCAACGAATGGGTTATCAATGGCCAGAAAATCTTCATTACCAACGGCAATGAAGCCGACTACTGCATTCTGATTGCCCAGACGGACAAAAGCCAGGGGCATCGGGGACTGTCGGCTTTTATCGTTGACCTGGACAATCCAGGCTTCAAGGTGGGAACCCTTGAAGACAAGCTGGGCATCTGCGGAACATCCACGGCTGAACTGGTTTTTGAAGACTGTCGCATCCCGAAAGAAAACCTGCTGGGGGAATTGGGAAAAGGATTCAAGATTGCCCTGATTACCTTGGACGGCGGTCGCATCGGCATTGCTTCCCAGGCACTGGGAATCGCGCGGGCAGCTATTGAAGACGCCACTGCCTATGCCAAGGAGCGGGTTCAGTTTGGCAAACCCATCGCCAGCCTGCAGGCCATTCAGTGGATGCTGGCCGACCTTTCCACCGAATATGATGCCGCCCGCCTGCTGACTCATCGGGCCGCTTACTTGAAAGATCAAAAGCTGCCGTACAACAAGGAAGCCGCCATGGCTAAATTGATGGCCTCCGAGCTGGCCATGAAAGCGACAACCAAAGGCATTCAGATTCTTGGCGGTTATGGCTACACCAAGGATTATCCCCTGGAACGTTATTTCAGGGATGCCAAGATTACCGAAATATACGAGGGAACCAGCGAGATCATGCGTTTGGTGATTTCTGCCAACATTTTAAAATAAACCTGAATAAAAGAAGGAGGTAGTATCGTGAATATCGTGGCATGCATTAAGCAAACCTTTGATACTGAGGCTAAGATCGTTATCGATAACGGCCAGGTATCGGATCAGGGTGTCAACCTGATTGTCAATCCTTATGATGAATTTGCGGTTGAAGAAGCCATTCGCCTGAAGGAAAAGAATGGCGGCGAGGTTGTGGTCGTTTCCGTTGGCGGCGACAAAACCCAGGAGGCCCTGCGCTATTGTCTGGCCATGGGCGCCGATCGGGCCGTTCTGATTCAAGATCCCGCCTTGGACAACACCGACAACATCGGTTGCGCCACCGCATTGGCCAAGCTTCTTGCCGGCATGGAGTATGACCTGGTTTTCTGCGGCAAGGAAGCGGTGGACGACGGTGCCGCCCAGGTGCCTTCAATGCTGGCCGAAAAGCTTGACCTGCCCCAGGTCAATGTTATTACCGAACTGGAAGTTGCCGACAACCAGGCAACGGCAACCAGGGAAATTGACGGCGGCAGTGAAGTGATTGAAGTGCAGCTGCCGGTGATGCTTTCAGCCCAAAAAGGTCTGAATGAAGTACGTTACCCGTCGCTGCCCGGCATCATGAAGGCCAAAAGGAAAGAGCTGAAAGTGGTCAGCCTGGCGGATCTGGAATTGAGTGCTGACGACGTGGCGGCCAAAACCGAGCTGGTTGCCGCCGAGCTGCCGCCGGCCCGCAAGGCCGGTCAGGTGCTCACCGGTGAAGTTGAAGAAGTGGTAGCTCAACTGGTTAAACTGTTACAAGACGAAGCCAAGGTCATTTAAAGGAGGAGACCATCATGAGTATTATTGTATTTGCCGAGCAGCGTGGGGGTGCTTTACGGAAAATCACTTTTGAAGTCATCAGTGAAGGTAAACGTCTGGCGGCTGCGGCTGGAGATTCATTGAAGGTGCTGCTGGCCGGAGACAATGTTTCCGGATTGGCGGAAGAGTTAAAGAAATTCGGTCCGGATGAAATTGCCGTGGCCAACAGTGATCAGTTGGCAGATTATACCACTGAGTCCTATGCCGGCGTACTGGCTGATTACATAAAACAGGAAAACCCCAGCCTGGTACTGCTGGGACACAGCGCCATAGGTAAGGATCTGGCCCCCCGGGTTGCCGCCCGCCTTGGTGCCGGGCTGGTTTCCGACTGCATTAAAATCAATGTGGACGGCGGTGACTTTTCCTTCGTTCACCCCATTTATGCCGGTAAAGCCATCGCTACCTATAAAGTAAATTCCGCCGTAAAAATGGCTACCCTGCGGCCCAATGTTTTCCCCATTGAAGAAGCAGAAGGCGCCGCCAGCGTGGTGGATTTTGCTCCTGAAATCGCCGCTTCACGGACGAAAGTCAAGGAAGTGATCCAGCAGGCCGGCGACCGTCCGGAATTGACGGAAGCCGACATTATCTGTTCTGGCGGCCGTGGATTGGGCGGTCCCGACGGCTTTGGCCTGATTGAAGAACTGGCTGACACCCTGGGAGCGGCCGTTGGTTCCTCCCGTGCCGCGGTTGATGCCGGCTGGCGCGATCACCAGGCACAGGTTGGCCAAACGGGCAAGGTTGTCAGTCCCAACCTTTACATTGCCTGCGGCATCTCCGGCGCCATCCAGCATCTGGCCGGCATGGGCTCTTCCAAATGCATCGTCGGCATCAACAAGGATCCGGAAGCCAACATCTTCAATGTTGCTGATTATGGCATCGAGGGAGACCTGTACAAGGTGGTTCCGGCCCTGATTGAAAAACTGAAAGAAGTTAACGGCTAAAATTTAACCGAGTTTGATTATCCTCACGATTGGCAGAATCTGCGGTTGCTAAGAGCAGGTGCTGCCAATCGTGAGTAATTTTATAAACCATCAAAATTAAGCACCCGGTATCATCCGGGAGAATATGTTGAGGAGCAGGATGGATTTTTCGCTGTCGGATGACGAACGAATGGTTCAAGAAATGGTCCGTGATTTCGCTCAGACTGAGTTGAAACCACAGGCTCCCACGCTCGACCGGGAACACCGGATGAATCTCGACAACCTGACCAAGATGGCGGAACTGGGCTTGATGGGAATGAACATTCCTGAAACCTATGGAGGTTCTGAAACGGGGGTTATTCCTTACAGCCTGGCGATGACCGAAGTGGGCCGGGCCTGTGCCGCCACCGCTGTGACCATGTCAGTTACCAACATGGTGGCGGAAGTAATCTGCACCTTTGGCACGGAAGCGCAAAAACGAAAATATATACCACCCCTATGCAGCGGGGAATACTTTGCCGGTTCTTTCGGGCTTACCGAATCCACAGCCGGTTCTGACCTTGGTGGAATGAAGACGTCGGCAATCAAGGAAGGTGATTATTATCGTTTAAACGGCAGCAAGATTTTCATTACCAGCGCTGAATACGCGGGGGTTATCATCGTCTGGGCGGTAACTAACCGAAAAATTCAGCGCACCCGCAGAATCAGCGCCTTCCTGGTGGAAAAGGATACGCCGGGATTGTCGATCGGCAAAGCTGAAGAAAAAATGGGCCAGCGCGGGTCGGCCACCAATGAAGTAATTCTTGAAGATTGTCTGGTGCCGGCGGAAAACCTGCTCGGCAGTGAAGGCGATGGTTTCAGGATTGCGCTGATGGCCTTGGACGGCGGCCGCATCGGCATCGGCTCCATGGCCATTGGCATTGGCCTGGAAGCAATTGACTATGCCCGGGATTACGCCCGGGAACGCATGCAGTTCAACCAGCCCATTGCTTCCTTTCAGGCAATCCAATGGCAGCTGGCAGATACCTACGCGGAACTGCAGAGCGCCCAGTTGATGGTCCTGATGGCGGCGTCGCTGAAGCAGCAGAAAAAGCCTTTCACCAAGGAAGCTTCCATGGGCAAGCTGCTGGCCAGCGAGAGCGCCAATCGGGCCTGCTACCATGCGGTGCAAATTCTGGGCGGCAACGGCTACATCGCCGAATATCCGGTTGAACGACTCTATCGGGACGCCCGGGTAACCACCATCTACGAGGGCACCTCGGAAATACAGCGGCTGGTTATCGCCCGCCATATTCTGGGGGCGTTTTAATAAAAGCAAATCATGCGATTAGCGGTTAGCTCTTAGGGTGTAGCTCTGACTATGCCAAGACATTGCTTGTACGAGCGATTGAACCTGAGAGGTAACGGCAGCGGATGACAAATCTTCAGGAGGAAACACGGATGTGCAGTGAAAAAACGGGCAGCCGGGCTGCAGAAAGACGTCAAGCCTGGGAAGACCTGTATGCTAAAACAATCAAAAAACATCCTGAACGGTTACCGAAGTTCACGACCCTGTCCAACGAACCGGTAAAGAAATTGTATACCCCTGATGATCTGGCCGATTTTGATTATCTTGAGGAATTGGGATATCCAGGGGAATTCCCTTACACCAGGGGAGTACAAACCACCATGTATCGCGGTCGGTTGTGGACCATGCGCCAGTTTGCCGGTCTTGGCGGAGCAGAAGAAACCAACGCCCGCTTTCACTATCTGATGGATCATGGCGAAACCGGTCTGAGCACTGCCTTTGATATGCCAACCCTGATGGGTTATGATTCCGACAGCCCCATGGCCAGGGGTGAGGTGGGGAAATGCGGGGTGGCTATTGACACCCTGGCCGATATGGAAATTCTTTTCGATCGGATTCCACTGGATCAGGTAACCACCTCCATGACCATTAATCCGCCGGCTTCCATCCTGCTGGCCATGTATGTGGCCGTGGCCGAAAAGCAGGGGGTGCCCAAAGACAAGATCGGTGGAACCATCCAAAATGACATGTTGAAGGAATTTATTGCCCAGAAAACCTTCATGCTGCCGCCGGAGCCATCCATACGGATTATTGTTGATACGGTTGAATACTGCACCAAAGAAGTGCCACGCTGGAACACCATCAGCATCAGCGGCTATCATATCCGGGAAGCAGGCTCCACCGCCGCCCAGGAATTGGCTTTTACCCTGGCGGACGGCATCGGCTATGTTCAGGCTTGCATCGACCGCGGCCTGAATGTGGACGATTTTGCTCCCCGCTTGTCTTTCTTTTTCAATGCCCACCTCGATTTTTTCGAAGAAATCGCCAAGTATCGTGCCGCTCGCCGCATTTGGGCCCGGGTGATGAAAAACCGGTTTAAGGCCAAAAACCCCCGTTCCATGATGCTGCGTTTTCATACTCAAACCGCCGGTTGCTCCCTGACTGCACAGCAGCCGTACAACAACGTCGTGCGCACCGCCTGTGAGGGGCTGGCCGCGGTTCTTGGCGGCACTCAATCACTGCATACTAATTCCCTGGATGAAGTTCTTTCCCTTCCTACAGAGCATGCGGTTACCATTGCCTTGCGGACTCAGCAGATTATTGGTGAAGAGATTGGAGTAACCAATACCATCGACCCCTTGGCCGGTTCATATTTTGTTGAGTCAATGACCAACAAAATGGAACAGTTGGCATTGGAATATATCAATAAAATTGATGATATGGGTGGAATACTTAAAGCTATAGAAGTAGGGTTCCCCCAGAAGGAAATAGCTGAAGCCGCCTACACCTACCAGAAGCAGGTCGACGAGGGTGAGAAAATTGTTGTCGGCGTTAACAAGTATCAAATGGATGACACTCTTCCGGTTGAACTGCTGAAAATTGATGAGGCGGTTGAAAAGCGTCAGTTAGAACGATTACAGAAAGTTAAGGATACCCGGGACAGCGCCAAAGTGCAAAACTGTTTACAAGCTATCGAAACAGCCAGTAGAAATGGGGAAAACCTGATGCCTCATCTGCTCGAAGCGGTAAAATCCTATGTTACCCAGCAGGAAATATGCGATATCTGGCGGAAGGTTTTTGGCCGTTACACTGATCCGGGAATGTTTTAGACAAGCCCGGTTTCCATTGTTAAGGACATTTCTCCAAAAGGTGGTTCTTATCTGATAAACTTGATAAACGTGCATGGCAATCAGCATTAAAGAGGCAGGAGATTATTCATGGGAGAAAATAAAATTAAAGTTTTGATCGGCAAGCCAGGCTTGGATGGTCATGACCGGGGAGCCAAAGTGGTGGCCAGAGCCTTGCGAGATGCCGGCTTTGAGGTGGTGTATACCGGTTTGCACCAGACGCCGGAACAGATTGTGGCCACGGCAATCCAGGAAGATGTGGATGTTATCGGCGTAAGCAGCCTGGCGGGCGCCCACATGTACCTTTTCCCCCGCATCCTTGAACTGCTTAAGGAGCAGGGAGCTGAAGACATCCCGGTTTTCGGTGGCGGCATAATTCCTGAAGATGAGATAGAACTCTTGAAAAAAGCAGGCATTAAGGAACTTTTCACCCCTGGCTCCCCGGTACAGGAAACGGTGGACTGGATTAATCAACATATCAAAAAATCATAATGGATCGCTTTTATATCTTTCGTCCACCAACCTAAGCGTTGATGGATGAATAAAGATTTATTTTTTCAGCGAAAAACGGATATTCCTGACGGGGTATCCGTTTTTTGTTAATTTTTTACGTTTTTTTGCCGATATAAGGTACGGTAGTATGTCTTGTTTCAAATGCGCTGTTACGGAAAAGTGGGAATGTCAATGCTGAGCGACCGGGTGTTGAGTGATATTCTTCTGAGCAATAACTTGGTGGCCGAAAAAGATCTGCGGAACGCCATGGAGCGGCAGAAAAATATTGAAGCAGAAACCCTGGAAGAAAGTTTGATGTTTCTGGGAGTGGCCAATTACGCCCTGCTGGGAAAGGCATATGAACTTCATTATAAAATACCTTATTACCCGGTTTTTCACCAGGGACCGGACAAGGATATGTTGCTGAGTTTTTCACCCAAGGCGGCCCGGCGTTTTTCGGCCTTGCCGGTGAAAAAAGAAAGCAGCTCAATTCACATGGTAACCTGCCAACCGGAAGATGCGGCCATGCTGAGGGAAATGGACCGAATCTGGAAGTCATCCACAATCCAGTGGCAGGTGGCATCACAGGTTGAAGTGCTCGATGCCGTGCAAAAATACTGCTTTCACCGGGAGATAACCCGGGAAAAACGCGGCATAGAGCTTCCCTTTGATTTCAAGATTATTGATTTTCAGGTTGAGTCGGGGAAACAGGATAAACTCCAGGATGATGATGCTGCCGTAGTTGAATCCTCAAAGGGGAGACGGATCATTCTGGTTGAACCTGACCATAAAATCCGCAATGCGCTCAAAACGCTCCTGCTCCTGGAAGGCTACCGGGTAAAGGCCGTGGTAGATGAAGGTGAAGCCGTCAAGGAACTGGAGCGGGAAGAGGCCATGTACCTGTTGAAGCGCCGCACTTTTCAAACCAGCAGCCAGCGTTTTGAGTCTTTTAAACAAAAGAATGGTAAACCACTGGAAATCCGCCACTACGGAACCTTGGGCGGTATTCTGCTGGGGACTGAACTGTCGTCGGAACAAATATTTCGCACCTATTTGTCAACCGTGAAACTGTTGCTGGCCAGGATGACCTGGAACAAACGGGAGATCAAGGAAAGCTGTGACCAGCTTTCGCACTATGCCCGGTTAATGGCAACCTCAATCGGTATGAACAGAAAGAGCCAGGAAGCGTTGCAACTGGCTATCTATTTAAAGGAAATTGGCCGCTATCTACCGGGAATAAGCGAACATGATGATGTTTTTTCCATCATGCCCGTCCTTCCATATGAACAGTCGTCATTGATGCTGCGAGAAATTGAGGACAATTTTTCCCTGGCGGAAATCATTGCCGGCATCAATCAGCCTTCAACCGCTGAGCTGCCTCTGGCTTCCAAAATTATCACCCTGCTGTTGACCTATTTTGAAATCCTGAATGATCAAGGAGTCGAATACCTTGAACCGAATCAGCTGCGGAATCTGCTTCTTGGCCGCAATGACTCAGGTTTGCTGGACGAGGAACTGGTAAGTCAACTGGTACAGATAGTAGCCCATGAACAACGCTTGTCCGGGCTGGGTGGAAACCGCGGAGTCATTCTGATCCTCGATCCGGTTTTTGAACGTGACCATGGCGATTTGTACCAACAGCTGAGTCGGGAAAACTATGACATCATTTTTGCCGTCAACGTGGAACAGGCTCAAGCCTGCCTGCGGCAGCAGGAAGTGTCCCTGGTAGTCAGCGAAATGGTTGGCGATGAATACGATGGCCTGGATTTTTGCCGGCTCATGCATCACGTACACGCCGAATCCACCGAGAACCATCAAGTGCCGTTTGTTTTCTTTACCTCTATCACCGATGAAAAAATGATTTCAGAGGCTTTACTGGTGGGAGCGGATGACGTCATTGCCAAGGACAGCAGCACCCAGGTGGCTTTTTTGAAATTCGGCCGCTTGATCAAACAATATCAGGCATCCAGAACAAACAACCGCGGCGCTGCCGGCGTATCCGGTTCACTGGACGAAATGGGTTTCATGGAAACCGTGCAGATTTTGGTCAACCGGGGCAAGGATGCCTTGATCAAACTCAAAAATGATGCGGGAAAAACCGCCAACGTCTACCTGCACGACGGAGAAATTATCTTTGCCGCCACGGAAACCCTTGATGGCGAAGAAGCTATTTATGAACTGTTAACCTGGAAAGGTGGTTTTTTTCAGGTAATGACCCCCGATCAACTTCCTGACCGCAACGTTTTCGGCAGTACCGAGGCAATTATGCTGGAAGGCTGTCGGCTGATGGACGAAGAATCCCGGGAATCTTTCGGGTAGCCGGGAATCACCTTCAAAAGCATGCCGACGGGCAGCGGCTGCCGCGGGCCAAACTTTCCCTTCAGACCATTGTAGCCGGCCAGGACTTCGGCTTCTTCAGTTGAATCTAAAAAGCGTTTCGCTATGCCGGCCAGCGTATCTCCCCGCCGTACCCGGTAAATTTTTATTGTCGGCAGAACAATGGCCGCCGCGGCTTTTTTGCTGAGCAGGCTCACATGCCGGTTGACAAAGCCCGTTTCCTGGGTGCGCGGGGTCAGGCCCAGGAAAAGGTAGCCGAATTTCGGCCGCGACAGGGAAGTCAGGACTATCTGCTGCCAGCGGCCATTTTTATCCTGTACCCTGTACTTCCTGCGTATTCCCCTGGTTCGATTGAGGGTGATGTCTTCTTCTGATCGCAGCCTAACGGCATATTTTTTCATCAAGGAATCAGCCAGCTCGTCGGGAGACAGGTAGTGGTCAAACCGGCGATAGAGAAAAATGAACTGCTGTTGACGCCCACTGAAGAGGGCAAAACCGCCTTTTAACGTTTTCAATTCCATTTCAGTTGGAATAACGAACTGCATCCGGCAGAAAACATTGGTGTAAAGCCGGCCAGTGACAAAACCGTCTTTTTTGCCCGGTCCGTAAAGCATGCCGTCTATGGCGCTGAGGTAGCGGTCGCGGCCGGTATCTTTTGCCTGGGGGTAGCGTTGTCGCAGCTGGTCGGCGAGGGCGGCGGTGCTGGCAACCCGCTCCGAGGTCAGCGGATGTGAGGCCATGATTGCTTCGAGGGCGGAAGGTTCGTGGCTGTGGAGTTCACGCAGGCGCTGCAGGAAGGCACTCATTTGACGGGGATCGTAGCCAGCCAGGGTCATGTACCTGGTTCCCAGTTTGTCGGCCTCACGCTCCTGGCTGCGACTGTACTTCTGGCTGATAAGTCCCATGATCTGACCGCTGACATTCTGCCAGAGCGACGATCCCGTGGCCGCCCCGACCGCCGCCGTCAAAATATTCATGCCAACCGCCGACTGGAGCCGCTTCATATTGTGCCGGGCATTGACATGACCCAGTTCATGGCCAATCACTCCCGCCAGCTGGGCTTCATTGTTGCATTCCGCCAGCAGTCCCCGGCTGACATAGACATAGCCACCCGGAAGAGCGAAAGCATTGACAACCGGCGAGTCGATAACCGTAAAATGATAGGTAATATCACGCCGCTCACAATGTCTGCCCACCCGGTCGCCCACCGCGGAGACATAGGCCTGAACCCTCCGGTTCTCATAGTAGCCAAACTCTTTCAACACCTGCGGATGGGCTTTTCTGCCCATTGCCACCTCCTGGTCCGTGCTGAAGAGCATTATTTCATGGGAGCCGCTGACCGGATTGACGGCGCAGGCGGGCAGTAAAAACAGAAAGATGATCAGGCTCAGGAAAGAAGCAACGAAAGAATTTTTCGTCCGCATATGCTACCCCGGTTCAGATAAATTTTAAGCTGAATTTTATGACCGCATTATGACACACCCATTCAAACGGTCCCAAAGCTTGATTCACAGCGGCTCCAACCGTCGAGTGCAGCACTGAAATACTGATTTTCAGCTGACCTCTGGTAAAAAGTCCCCTTCTCATTCTTTCTACCAG
This sequence comes from bacterium, assembly GCA_029940125.1. Taxonomy (GTDB): domain Bacteria; phylum Desulfobacterota; class Anaeroferrophillalia; order Anaeroferrophillales; family Anaeroferrophillaceae; genus DQWO01. The sequence continues at coordinate 4,194 of JAOZRP010000003.1, read as the reverse complement.
ACCATATTTATCCGCCGGATTCAAGAAAAATTTTCCCGTTCTTCCGGAGCCGGGAAGGGGAAAAAACTTGCAAGCTACGGGTGAATTTGTTAATGAACAGGACGTCTTAGCAGGTATCATGTTAAATTGTTAAGTTTTGCTTGCTTGTCCAGCAAAATTTGGCAGGAGGCAATTCTGGAAAGCAAAAATGGCTGTTTCACGAATATCCAGAACCCATAAAGCATAAAGGAGAAAATTGTGTCCTCATCTTTCAGCATAGATTATGCCGACCGCATACAAACTCTGCCGCCTTATCTTTTTGCCGCCATTGATAAGAAAAAGGCTGAAGTGAAGGCCCGGGGGGTTGATATTATTGATTTGGGCGTGGGGGATCCCGATCTGCCGACTCCGGCCCATATTGTCAGCGCCCTGCAGCATGCAGCGGCAAAAAAGGAAAACCATCGCTATCCTTCATACGTGGGCATGCCTGCCTTCCGCGAAGCGGCCGCCCAGTGGCTGTCCAGGAGATTTGACCTGGATTGTGATCCTGCCAGTGAAATTTTGTCATTAATCGGTTCCAAGGAAGGCATCGCTCACATCCCCTTTGCCTTTGTCAATCCCGGTGACTATGTCCTGGTGCCTGATCCCGGTTACCCGGTTTACGCGGTGGCCACCGGTTTTGCCGGCGGCCTGGTTCATAAAATGCCGCTGCTGGAAAAAAACGGCTTCCTGCCGGATCTTGAGGCAATTCCGGATGATATCGCCAGACGGGCCAAGCTGATGTTCATCAACTATCCCAACAATCCCACCGGGGCGGTAGCTGACGAGGATTTTTTTGAACGGGTGATTATCTTTGCCCGCCGGCACAATATTATCGTCTGCCACGACGCGGCCTATACGGAACTGGCCTACCAGGACTACCGCCCGTTAAGCTTTCTCCAGGTTCCGGGAGCAAAAGAAGTCGGAATTGAATTCCACTCTCTTTCCAAAACCTATAATATGACCGGCTGGCGCATCGGCTTTGCCGCCGGAAACGCTGAAATCGTCAACGGTCTGGGCAAGGTCAAGACCAACATAGATTCAGGGGCCTTTCAGGCCATCCAGGAAGCAGCCATCGTGGCCCTGAGCGCCGACCAGCACTGCGTGGCCGAGCTGTGCCGCATTTATCAGCAGCGTCAGGATTTGATGGTTAATGCCTTGCAGACTGCCGGGTTTGATCTTGCCGTTCCCAAAGCAACTTTTTATCTGTGGATAAAAAATCCTGTCGGGATGGATTCCGCCGGGGTTGCGTCCATGTTGCTGGAACAGGCCGGAGTGGTGGTCACCCCGGGAAACGGCTTTGGCGACGCCGGAGAAGGTTATTTCCGCATTTCCCTTACCGTGCCCGAGGATCGTCTGCGGGAAGCGGGGGAGCGAATTATCAAGGCTATCGGTTAAACGGCATCTGCATGACAAGCAGTTATTTTCAATGCTTGGCGGTTAGTGCTTAAAATTTGTTGCGGGTATTGTATGCGAAAAATCTGTCAGTTTCTTATTCTTTCCTTTTTTTTGTTTTTTACAACTGTTGCCGGAGCGGCGTCGCTGAGCGACGCGCTGGTTTCTCTCTTTGACCAGGTGGAACAGAATTTGTACAGCGACGGCCACATTGTCTCCATTATCAAGGATAAAAACGAGGTCATTCTCGAATTTGCCGATGGTACGGTTCCCGGAGTCGGGGCTGAGCTTCTGGTTTATGATGCCGGAGTCAAAGATGAGAAAAATCCTGAAAAAGTTTTCAATCGGGTTTTTAAAGGAGTGGTTTCCATTGTCGAAAGTGCGGGCAGCGTTTCCCGGGCTTTGATCGTGCAACAAGAAAAGCCGTTTGTAATTGACGACCACGCGATGATACCGGCACCGGTAATGGCCTATGTTGCTCCGGTAAAAAACCTAACCGGCTTTTACCCTCTAACCCGGGAGGCGACGGAGGTCATGGCGTTGGAGTTGGGACGTTTCCCCACCATGAAGATTGCCGGCATTCCCCAGGTCAATCAAATTATTGTTGACCAACTGCGGAGTGAACTGCGCCGGCAAGGTCGGTACGGACTGATTATCCAGCCTTACCTGATGGTGGTGCGTGGCCAGAGCAAGGCCCAGTTAAAGCTGATTTCATTGTTCAGCGGTCAGTCGCTGGGCGTCCTGTCCGAAGATTTTTTTGCCTATCCGGGACAGGGAACCGGCCAGCCGGCGGTTCAGGACATCCCTCCTGCGTCGCCCTATCCCGGCCAGTATCCGCCCCGGAATCCTCCCCTCATGAATCCCACAGTTCGCTGATACAAATTAAATACGGGGGTGTCTCATCATGCCATTAGCAGGGAAATCGTTGGAATTACGTGAAAAGTACCGGGGGCTGATCGGCGTCCGGAGCAAGGTACCCATCAAGGACAATTCTGTCCTGAGCCTGGTTTATACCCCAGGAGTTGGAGCCTGCTGCCGGGCAATTGCCGACAACTCAACAGATTCGTTTCGCTATACCATGCGTGCCAATACAGTGGGGCTTTTTTCCAACGGCACTGCCGTCTTCGGCATGGGCAACGTCGGTGCTGGAGCGTCAATTCCCATGCTGGAAGGGGTGTCGGCGTTTTTCAAAACTTTCGCCGGCATCGATGCTATTCCCCTGGCGGTTGATGCCGATGACCCCGATAAATTTGTTGAAATCGTCCGGGTCATGGCGCCGACCATGGGCGGCATCTGCCTTGAGGATATTGCTTCTCCAGATTGTTTTGCCGTTGTAGAAAGGCTGCAACGGGCCGTCCGTTTGCCGGTTTTTCACAACGACCAGCATGGAGCGGCCATCGTCATTCTGGCCGCCCTGGGCAACAGCCTGAAACTGGCCGGCAAGAAGCTGGAAGAATGCAAGATAGTTATTAATGGCGCCGGGGCGGCCGGCGTTGCCCTGGCCCGCCGGCTGGTCAAGCTGGGTGTTGGTGAGTTGATTGTTTGTGATCGGGCCGGGGCGATATATCGCCACCGGACCGCCAACATGAACTGGGTGAAATCGGAACTGTCCTTCGTTACCAATGAATCCCATGTCAAAGGATCGCTGGAGGAAGTATTGCCCGGGGCCGATATTTTCATCGGTTTGTCAGCCGGGGCTGTTTTTTCACCCCAGTGGATTGCCAAAATGGCAGCCAAGCCGATTATCTTTGCCTTGGCATTGCCGGAACCGGAAATTGATTACCTGACCGCCAGGAAAGCCGGGGCATTTATCGCCGCCACCGGCAACGTCAACCATCCGAACTATCTGACCTCATCCCTGGTTTTTCCCGGTTTTTTCCGGGGGGCTCTTGACGCCGCCGCCTGGAGAATTACCGGCAGCATGGAAATGGCGGCCGTCAAGGCCATTCAGGAACATGTACCCGATAATCTTCTGAGCGAGGTCAATATCATTCCCCGGCTGATTGATTTCAGTCTGGCGCCGGAAATTGCCCGTCAGGTGGCCATGGCAGCCGTGGACGAAAAAGTAAATCGCAAAAAAGTTGATCCGGATAAAGTGGAAGACAAGCTGCTTCGCTATGTTTATGAAGGGGAGTTGTCCATCCTGCCGGCCAGGAACAAGCGGGAAAAGCGGTTAGATTTACAATCACCTCTGGATAAACAGTCACTGGAATTGCACAAGCGCTACCTGGGGGTAGTGGGAATTGAAGGAAAGATCCCGGTCAAGGACATTCATCTGGCTTCGGTTCTTTATTCGGCGGCCGGGGTATCCGACTGTTGCAAACTGATTATGGAAAACCCGGACAGACTGTATGATTTAACCGTGAAAAGCAACCTGGTGGCGGTGGTCTCTGATGGCTCCGCCGTTCTTGGGCTGGGAAATATCGGGCCCCGGGCCGCCCTGCCGGTTATGGAAGGCAAGTCAATTCTGTTTAAAACCTTTGGCGGCGTGGAGGCCCTGCCCATCTGCCTTGACACCCAGGATGTCAACGAAATCGTGCGGGTGGTTGAAGCCATTTCTCCGGTGTTCGGCGGCATCAACCTTGAAGATATCTCGGCGCCGCGGTGCTTTGAGATTGAGAATATTCTTCGGCAGAAGCTTGATATTCCGGTATTTCACGATGATCAGCATGGCACGGCGGTCATTGCCCTGGCTGGGATGATAAATGCCTTGAAGATTGTCGGTAAACACTTTGAAAATATTAAGGTAGTTGTCAACGGAGCCGGGGCCGGAGCCACGGC